>DAITPX010000128.1:0-4386 GCA_036833365.1 Clostridia bacterium
CTATATTTATATTCAAAACACCCGCCCTGTCCGAAACCAAGGCGGCAAGGGCTGCAAACAAAATAGGTATGCTCAAAGAAAGGCAGGTGCCTATGAACTGATTGCTTGCTAGCAATTGCCAGATATTCATAGCTGCGCCTCCTTTGATTTTTTGTTCTTATTTCCGGTCAAAAAAATATGCTTATATTTGCTCATAAAGGCGGTGCCGGCGACGACAATTATAATGATAGCCTGAATTATGCTTATAATTTCGCTTGCCACGTCGGTATTTGCCGCCATAATTACCGCGCCCGTCCTGAGATAAGACAAAAACAGCGCCGCGAACGGCACGAGGAAAGGATTGTTCCCCGAAAGAATAGCCACTATGAAGCCGTCGAAGCCGTAACCGGGCAAAGCCTTCCAGCTAAAGCGCCCGTCTACCGACGCAAGGATTTCCGCCGCGCCGCCCAGTCCCGCCACGGAGCTTCCTATTATTTGAGAATAAATTATCGCGCCCGTTTGGTTCAAGCCCGAATATTTGGCGAAACCTGCATTGTTGCCGGTGACTCTTATGGTATAACCCCATTTGGTCTTATAAATAAACAACCCTATCAAAACGGCTGCGGCAAGTGCGAGTATAATATTAGTAGTAAGGTAAGTCCCGTTAATAAGGCCGCTGAAACGGTTTTCAAAGGGAATAAGATTTGTAGCGACATCGCCGTAATTTTCGTCCTTGAAAAAGTTTTGCAAAAAATACATGCCCGCCCACAGCATAATAAAGTTCAGCATAAGGGACAGCACAAATTCGCTTACCCCAAGCTTTGCCTTAAGAACGGCGGGAACGCTTCCTATAAGCGCAGTCACGGCCATTGCCGCAGCGCAAGCTATGAGTACCGCAAAAAAAGGCATACCCGGCAAAGCTATCGCCACCACGGCGGCGGTAAGCCCGCCTATATAAAAACTGCCCTCGCCTATCATATTGAACTGTCCCGCCTTGAGCATTATGCAGGCGGCGACCCCCGCAAAAATCAAGGGAACGGAGTTTCTGAATATTTCGGCGCGCCAGAAACTGTCCTTAATCGGCCCCGTAAGCAGCGTGGAAATAGCCACTTCCGGCTTGTCGCTTGCCAAAAGCAAAATTACGCACGATACCGCAAGCGCGATTACGACGGCCACGAAAGTTCTCAAAAGAGCAAAATACCCTTCCTTTTGCTTCCTGTCCGGCGCCGTTATGGCTTGCCTTATTTTTTTGAAAAGGCGGGCGAAAAAGCATTTGATTTTTGAAAGCGCGTTTTTCATGCGTTTGCCCCCTTTTGTTTTTTAAGCCCAAGCATATACATGCCAAGCTCTTCTTCGTCCAGTCCGGCGCCGTTATACAAATCGGCGACAATTTCTCCGCCGTGCAGCACTAAAATTCTGTCTGAAAGCGCAAAAACTTCGGACAGATCGGAGGATATAAGCAAACATGCGCAACCGGCTTCCCTTAATTCGACTATTTTCTTATGGATACACTCTATCGCGCCGACGTCAACGCCCCTTGTGGGCTGGTTTGCGACAAGCAGTTTTGGGTTGCTTGCAGTTTCCCTCGCCACTACGACTTTTTGTATGTTCCCGCCCGACAGCATGCCGACGCCCTGCAGGCTGTTTTCACACTTTATTTCGTATGCCGAAATACATTTATCGGCATTTTTTTGTATTTTTTTGCCGTCGATAAACGCCCCGCTAAGGAAACCGCCGAGATTACTTGATATGAGGTTTTCCTCTATGGAAGAATTGACATCCACTCCCATTGCCAGCCTGTCCTCGGGTATATGAGCCGCACCCAATTCCCTTATGCCTTTTATGTTAAGTTTTTTTATGTCTTTACCGCCTATCTTTACCTCGCCGGAGTAATCCTTGTCAAAACCCGTTATTATGTCTACGATTTCCTTTTGCCCGTTGCCTTCCACGCCCGCGAGGGTGACTATTTCCCCCTTGCGGCAGAAAAAAGCGACCTTTGACAATATAGTTTTTTTGCCCGCTTTTTTGGTCAGATTTTTTACCTGCAAAAATTCTTCTCCTGCTTTTAAAGGGCTCTTCTCAACATTTCTTACGACGTCGCGTCCCACCATTAATCGGGATATTTCTTCCTCGCCTATGCCGGCAACGGCGGTCGTCAAAATGTGGCGGCCGCTACGCATGATGGTTATGGTGTCGCATATTTGCTTGATTTCTTTAAGCTTATGGGTAATGATTATTATCGTATAGCCCCTGTTTTTCAACAGCCTGAGCTGCATAAAAAAGCTTTCCGTCTCCTGCGGGGTCAGCACCGCCGTGGGTTCGTCTAAAATAATTACTTCCACGTCACGCGCCAAAACTTTGAGTATCTCTACCTTTTGTTTTTGAACCACCGAAAGGCGCCCAACTTTTTCAAACGGGTCCAGAGGCATGTCGTATTCCTGTGAAAGTTTTTTTGTGAGCTCGGCCGCCGCCGCCATATTGAGAAAGCCTTTTTTTGTTTTTTCTATGCCCAAAATAATATTTTCCGCGACGGTCAGGTTATCTATCAACATAAAATGCTGGTGCACCATGCCGATTTTGTATTTGTTGGCAACAAGCGGGGAAGTGATTTTTACACTCTGGCCGTTAATAAATATTTCACCCGAGCTTGCTTCCTCTATCCCAAACAAAATTTTCATCAGCGTGGACTTGCCCGCGCCGTTTTCTCCGGCAAGGGCATGTATCTCACCTTTTTTTACCTCGATAAACGCGCTGTTATTGGCCACGATGCCATTGGCGTATACCTTGGTAATATTCTGCATTTTAATTATCGGATAGTCCATTTTCACTTAACCGTTTACCTTTATTGCGTCTTCGATATCGTTGAAGTCGCTTCTCGAAGTGGTGTAGGATGAAGGAACGGTAATTTCACCGCCGACAATTTTTTCTTCCGCCTCGTCGACAAGGTCCCTTACCGATTGAGGTATAATCTGATTGTAATAATCATTTTTAGCCAAGCCTATCACCTGCTCGCCGTCGATATAGGCGGCCACGCCCAGGCTGTTTACCGTGCCCAGCGCAAGGTTGCCGTTGTGATAAGCCAAAACGGCTTGTTTTAAAGACAAGTCAACGCGCTTTAAAACGCTTGTCACAATGCACGCCGCCTTGTCGGGGTCTTTTGTATCGCCATTGGAATAATATTCGTTTTGGTCGGAGTCGACGCCTATGATATATTTTGTAAGGCCGTTCGCGTTAAGCTGCTTTGCCGCGTCGATGCAGCCGAGGCCCGACTGGGATGCGGCTTGAAAAATAATTGAAGCTCCCGCGTTATATTGGCTCAAGGCCTGGCTTTTGCCCGTAACGCTGTCCGAGAAACCGCCTACGTATGAAACGAAGGTTTTTGTGGTGCCGTAGGAATTTAAATTATTTACGTATTCGATTCCTTTGTAGTAGCCTATGGCAAAATCCTTTATAATATCGGTATTCATGCCGCCCACGAAGCCCGCCTTTTGGACAGCCTGCCCGTTTTGCAGAGCATTAAGCCAGGAAGCGGCCAGCACCCCCGCCAAAAACGAGCCTTCGTTTTGCTTATACATTATTGAATAAACGTTGGAATAGCTCCTTGAAGCTTCCTTGTTTATGTCGGAATCGAAAATAATAAAGCTTTTTGTAGGAAACTGTGGTGCTATTCGTTGGAGCTTTTCCCTCATTTGGTCTGTCCCTACTATAATAAGGTCGTATTTCTCCGTCGAAAGGCACGCTTCGCGCAAGGCCGATTCCCAGTTGCTTGCATCGTTACCCAATTCTTTTACGGTGGTAATTATTTCGGGGTTGCTTTCGTTAATCATGTCGATTCCGTTTTTGGCGGAGTCGAAGAAGGACTTGTCTCCTAAATTGCCGTTTATTAAAAGGCAAACCTTGGTAATGCCGTCGCCGCTTCCGTCGTTATCGTCGGAATCGCCGCCGCAACCGACAAAGAGCGTCAAAACAAGTGTCAACGCTAACAATATAGCTAATATTTTGAAAGTTTTTTTCATATAATTCTCCGTTTTTATTTAAAGGAAGAGGGATGTTTTCACTTTCGGAAGGGCGGGGCCAGCTCGCCCTTCCGAGTGAAAGAAACATTTTTTTTCTAAGTCTAAGCTACGCGGCTACCAATTTATATCTTGGGTTATGTAACGCACCTCCAAAAGGTCGCCGTCTCTCAATTGCTGATCACCAACTCCTGGTGACCAACCGCCGTTTAAGGTCACCGACCAGTTAGTGTAAGTTCCGTCCCCATTATCAGTAAAACCGACGCCTGCAAGGCTAGTTATAAATGAAGAATGACCGTTAATCCCTTCGACCGCGATGCTTTTCGACGCGCAGGCCGCTTCCAAAGCTTCGTACGCCATGTGTTTTATTGTTTTCAAGGTTACCGTGCCGCTA
>DAITPX010000129.1:0-4383 GCA_036833365.1 Clostridia bacterium
ACGAGCAAACCCATTTTGCGGGGTGATTAACCGTGCAATAACCTCTCTTCAAATTTACAAAATGGGTTTGCTCGTCTCTCGCTCTCGCTTAAAGCGCGTTCCGCGGCAATCGGCAAGCTGTTTTTTGTCAACGCTCAAATAAAATTGACAGATTTAACAACGAAATTATCTGAGCCATCAACAAACGAGGGCAATAAGGGTAATATTAAAACGCACGGCATCATATAAAGATAATTTTTTACCCTTGCGTTTAAGCGAAGAAACTTTACTAATCCGCATTTGCACCCGAATTTATAAAAATCCCGACAAAAAACACGCCCGCGGGCGATTAAGCCTAAGAACGCGTTTAATTATAGATTGATTTATAAACTTATTTATCTTTTTTTACCGTTATCCCCAGCTCGTCGAGCTGCTTTTGCGTTACCGCCGACGGCGCGCCCATCAAAAGGTCTTCGGCGTTTTTGTTCATCGGAAAAGCGATAACCTCGCGTATATTGGGCTCGTTGGCCAAAAGCATTACCATTCTGTCCACCCCGGGCGCAATTCCCGCGTGCGGCGGCGCGCCGAACTTAAACGCGTTGAACAGGGCGGGAAATTTGCTTTCCACAATATCCAGCCCGTAGCCCGCTATTTCAAACGCCTTTACCATAATTTCCGGGCTGTGGTTGCGCACCGCGCCGGAACTAAGCTCTATCCCGTTGCACACGATGTCGTACTGGTACGCCAAAATGTCCAGCGGGTCTTTTTCGTTAAGCGTCCCGAGGCCTCCCTGCGGCATGGAAAACGGGTTATGCGAAAAAATAATTTGATTTGTCTCTTCGTCCAGCTCGAACATGGGAAAATCGTTCACCCAGCAAAATTCGTAGACGCCTTCCCTGACAAGCCCCGCGCGCCTGCCCGCCTCGTTGCGCAGCAGCCCCGCCAGCTTGACAACTTTGTCTTTTTCGTCCCCGACAAACAGCACTGTGCTTTCGGGCTTAAGGTTAAGCGCGGCGGTGAGTTTTTGCCTGCGCTCCTCGTCCAGCAGCTTGGCAATCCCGCCCGAAAAAACGTCCGCTTGGTCGAGCTTGACGAACGCCATGCCCGCACCCTTATTTTCTTTCACAAACTCGTTCAGCCCGTCGAAAAAGCTGCGCGGCTCGCGGCAGTTTTCAATCGGAATAGCTTTGACGGATTTGCCCCGCAAAAACTGCACTTCCGACCCCTCGAAAATGTCCGTCGCGTCGTAAACGAGCAAAGGGTTGCGGAGGTCGGGCTTGTCCGAGCAATATTTCTCCATTGCCTCGCGGTAAGAAATGCGCCTGAAGGGCGGCTTGCTTACCCTGAGCGCCGAAAATTCCGTAAAAATTTCGTACAAAACGCTTTCCATCACGGCAAAAACGTCTTCCTGCTCGGCAAAAGCCATCTCCATGTCGAGCTGATAAAATTCTCCCGGCGAGCGGTCGGCGCGCGCGTCCTCATCCCTGAAGCACGGCGCAATCTGAAAATACTTGTCTATGCCCGACACCATCAGCAGCTGCTTAAACTGCTGCGGCGCCTGCGGCAGGGCGTAAAACTCGCCTTTGTGGGTGCGGCTGGGCACAAGGTAGTCCCGCGCTCCCTCGGGCGAAGAGCTCGTCAAAATAGGGGTCTGAATTTCCATAAACCCGCGCTCAATCATCTTTTGCCTCAAGGCAAAAATAACCTTGCTGCGCAAAACCAGCTTATCTTTATTAATAGGGTTTCTAAGGTCCAAAAAGCGGTACTTAAGCCGAGCGTCCTCCCGGCTGTCAAGCGAGGACGCTATTTCAAAAGGGAGCTGCTCGGTGCATTTCCCCAAAATTTCTATCCGCTCGGGCACGATTTCTATGTCGCCCGTAGGCAGCTTGGCGTTTTTGTCCGACCTTTCGGCGACGCGGCCTTTCACGCTCACGGTGGATTCCCGCGGAACGGCCCTGATTTGCTGCTTAAGGCTTTCGTCATTAATGACGACCTGCGTTATGCCGTAAAAATCCCTCAGCGTCGCGAAAATTACCGCGCCCAGGTCGCGCACGCCGTTAAGCCAACCGGCGAGGGTTACTTTCTTGCCCGCGTCGGAAATTCTAAGTTCCCCGCATGTATGTGTTCTATACATAAAAACTACCTCTTAAAAGTCAAAAATGCCGCCAAACACGGCAAAAGGCTTATTTTTCGTTAACGCCATTATAGCAAACGCCGCGCCCCAAGTCAATTAATACTTCGAGTGCTGAAATTATTTTAGGTGCCGCCCGATAAGCTCCATATATTCGGGCCAACGGTGCTGCCTTATCGGCATTTGAACAGGGCCTTTTTCCGTGTCAAAGTACAGCACCAGCGCGGGTCTGATATCCTTGTAAGCCTCCGCAAATCGGTATCCGGCAGCCGCCCTTCGCGTATAAGTTTTTTTGCCCTGTTATGGTAACTGTAATACATAAAGAAATTATATCCTTTTTTGCGCTAATTAAAAAACATACGGGGTTCCTAAGGCGAACCGGAATATATTGAAAAAGAATTGCTCCGCAAAAATGGAATAGTTGATAAACAGCATACCGCAATCTTATATAATATACTCAAAAACTTGTTTAAATTTTTCATTTTTATCTCTTAAATTTTGCTAAACCATTGACTTTTGCCAACGCTTAGCATATATATCACTAAGCGCTGGCGGTGACTCACAGCCGCGCACCGGACCCACGTCGAAAGGCTGCGGGCATTTTTATTTAATAATTTTTTATGAAAAAGCGATGGTGGCGGAGTATATGCTTTTTTTGTTATCCTTAATAACCTCACAGCTTTGTTTCTAAAATCAGAAGAAGCTCTCCAGATTGTTTCAAAATATAAAATGAAAAAACCGGTTGACGCCCTTTGTTTTTTATGTTAGCATAAGGCAAATTTTATATAAAAAAAACGGAGGGTGAAAAAATGGAATTTCCGCCGAAAGAGGTCGTACTCAAGGACAAAACGCCGTGCGTTCTGCGCAGCTCGCTCAAAGAAGACGCCGAAAAACTGATAAACTATCTCAAACGCATAAGCGCCGAAACGGAATTTCTCCAGCGCGGCAAGGACGACCCTGTCCTGCCGCTCGCCGAGGAGGAAAAATATATCGAAGAGAGTCTGGTTTCGCCCTACAAATGCCATATAAACGCTTTTATCGGCGGCGAGCTTGCGGGCACCTGCAACGTCATGATGAGCGGCAGGAAAAAAATCGCCCACCGCGCCCAGGTAGGCATAGCCGTTTTGCAGAAACATTGGGGGAAAGGCATCGGCTCCGCGCTTTTTTGCGAAATAATAGCCTTGGCCGGGCAAAAGGGCCTCAGGCAGATAGAGCTTTCCTATATGGAAGGCAACGCCAGGGGCAAGGCGCTTTACGAAAAAATGGGGTTCAGGCAAACGGGGCGGGTTCCAAACGCGTTTTGCCTCAGCGACGGCTCTTTCCGCGACGAAATATCCATGATTAAGGAATTATATTAAAATGACAAATCGCCCAAACCCCCAAAACTCGGGCTTGAGCAGGCGCAAACTCCTTTTCAGGACGGCAATATACCTGGTTGGCTTGTTTTTAGTTGCCATGGGCGTCGCCTTTTCGATAAAAAGCAGCCTCGGCATTTCGCCGGCAAGCAGCCTTCCGTATGTGTTTTCGCTTGCTGCCAGTTGGCCGCTGCGCCTTACGGTCACGATTGTCTACGCTTTTTTAGTTTTGCTCCAGTGGCTTATTTTGGGCAAGCGTTTTCATTGGCGCAATATTTTTCAGGTGCTCTTCGCCGTCATTTTCGGCTATTTCTGCGATTTGTCCGTGCTGATTTTAGGCAACCTATCCTGTTCGTCCTATTTCGGGCGGCTCGCGCTGCTTTCGGTTTCCATTGTATTAATCTCTTTGGGCGTCACGCTTTACGTAGGGGCAAAGCTGTTGCCGCTGCCCGTCGAAGGGCTCGCGCTCGCTCTTTCTTCCGTCAGCAAAAAAGTCAAATTTCCCGTTTTCAAAATAATTATCGACGCCTCCCTGGTGCTTTCCGCGGCGGCGCTTTCGCTTATTGCCGAGTTTGACGAAAAAGCAAAATTACTTAAGCAATTTCCAGAGCGAAACCCGCGGCTCTCCGATCCGTTGATACCGACAGGCAAATACCGCAAACTGCTGATAGCCAAGCGGTACCTGCTGATTTACCTGGTAAAAGGAGACAAGGTCTACGTGGACGCTGTGGTGGACTGCAGGCAGGACTACGGTTGGCTGCTGTAATTGGCAATGGAGCCGAGGGCGTGCAAAGCGCTCCCCCTCCCCCGACTCGGGGCAGCTCTAATTTGCATTTTTTTACTTATGCTTTTTATTATCCTCCATCATAATCAGTAATGACTGCCGGAAAAGCTTCAGGCTCAATGCGGCCTGATCCT
>DAITPX010000130.1:0-4362 GCA_036833365.1 Clostridia bacterium
CCGCAGACGAAACCGAACAAATCCCGGCGGCGAAACAAGACGGGAAGGCCGGCGAAATCCCCGCGGCGGTAATCGCCAAAAGGGCGGAGCTCGACGGAATGAACGACTTTGCCCTTTGCGTCGTTTTCGGCGTGAAGCCCAAGGACCTCGCAAGGCTTTATAAGGAAATTTACGGGGATTAGTTTGAACGCGGTTTTAATTTGAATATTAAAAATCAAAATCGCCCGAATGGGATTTAAATAGTATTAATTATATTTAAAGATAAGAAAAACTCCAAGTATTGGAGTTTTTTGTTTGTATTTTTTTAAAATTATTAAGTTTCATTATTTTTCAAAGATTTTATTAAGGAGAACGTGAAGCAGATAGATAATTGGCGGTGCATGGTCTTTAATATGCAGCTTAGCAGAGGTTATAAATATGAAAGAGAACCGCTTTGCTTTTTTTCGGGACGGTTTTGCGGAGAAAGGATGAGTTTTGCGCCGTATGGAAAAGGCGGAATTTGCAAAACTCTGGGGAAAATAAAACAAAAGCGGGCGGCGGACTACTGCGGCGGCGAAATGAGCGTAAATTTGGGCGTAGCGGCGACGGGTAACGATTAATCACAAAAGACAATGGGCGCGGCGGAGCAAAAATGAAAGGGCGTTGCGATGGAATTTTGCGTGCAAAGATTTTGTAAACACCTTTTTCCCGTCAGGCTGTTTAAGCTTTTCAAAATAAGCCGCCGTATTTTTGTAAAAGCGGCAATCAATCATAAAGGCAATGGATGATATCAAAAGGAAGGGCATTGCGGTGAATTTCCTGTTGCCGGCAAAAGATTTTATGCTTTTACCATAAGGATAATAAATTTCTTAAGTAAGCCGCTGTATTTTTGTAAAGCGGCGCTGCATGGGTTCTTAACTCGGGGGCGGGGCAGTACAATAATTTTGTGAAGAGTTTTTTTAGGGTTATGTCTGCCGTTTTCGTTATGGTGGGGAGCGTCATCGGCGCGGGGTTTGCCTCGGGGAAAGAAATTTATATCTTTTTTTACGGTGGAAATTCCTTCGTTTCGGCGTTATTATGCTTCGTTCTGTTTTTTGCGGCGTTTTTTTTGATTTCGGTTTTCGCCGTCAGGTTCGGGATTTATTCGTCGGAAAAGTTGTTCGGGCGTTTGTACGGCAGGGGCAGGTTCGCCGCCGAGTTGGCGCTGAATTTTTGCTACTTTTTAGTGCTGTCCACGATGATTGCCGCCGCCAACCTCTGCCTGTCCGACCTTGCGGGCGTCGACGAAAAAACGGGGATTTTCGCAATTTTGACCGCCACCCTTGCGGGCGCGGCGCTGTCGGCGGGAATAAAGGGCGTAAAAATCATAAATGCAGTGGCGGTGCCGCTTATCGCAGTCTTTATGGCGGCAATGTGCCTGGGCGGGCAAGGTGCGGGGGGTGAAACGAAAATCCTTTCCGCCGCCGCGTATGTTTGCTTCAACACCGTGATGATGACGGGGATACTCGTCAATATCGCGAAAAACTTGACGCTCAAGGAAAACGCCGCCGCGTCGCTGGCCAGCGCGCTGATTTTGGCCGCGTTGATTTGGCTGGTGCTGGCGCGCCTGAACGAGCCGATTTATGAGTATTCGCCCATGCCCTTGATTTCGCTTGCCAAGTCGCGTGGACATTGGCTTTACGTCGCGGGGACGCTGGTGCTTTACCTGTCGATTCTGACGACGGTTTTGAGCGTGGCTTACCCTCTGGTCCAAAGCCTGACGCCTTTTTTTAAAAACGAAAAGCTGTGCGTATGGGGCGTCACGGCGCTCGCGGCGGTGTTTTCTTTTGCGGGATTCGACGCGATTATCGGCTGGAGCTACCCAGTTATTTCGGCGCTGGGCGCCGTGCTGCTGCTTTCGGTGGGGCTGAAGCTTTTGTGCGGCATGCCGAAAAAGTTTTTCGCTAAAAAAATTTGTGCAAAACAAAACGGCGGTTAAAATTGACAGTCACATAATTTAAAAATCCGCTTATTTAGGATAAATTTACCGTATATCTGCGGATTTTAATACTCTTTTCATTAAGTTATAATTCAGTAAAATCTTTTTGCAACATAATTTATGACGTAAAAAACGGCGTAAATCAAAGATTTTTCATACATTTCTGTTTATATTACATTTTCACCGCGTGTTTTTTGGAAGTCGGGCGCAACCGAAATTATCTGTCGGGTAAATTTCTTTAAAAATCAATATATATTAAAAGCAATGCGAAATGGGCCTTAAAATATGATATAATTTTTATTGTTAGAAACAAAGCCGATACGGCTAATTTTATTTAATTTAGGAAGGGTAAAAATTCGATGTTGAAAGTTAATTTTTACGAAACGGCGGACGATTCTTTGTTGAAGTTCGCGGTAATCGTTTCGAGGCATAAAAACCGATGGGTTTTTTGTAAGCACAAAGAACGCAATACTTACGAATGCCCCGGCGGGCACAGGGAAAGCGGAGAAAATATCGGAGATACCGCCGAAAGAGAGCTTTGGGAGGAAACGGGGGCCGTTAAATACGACATTAAGCCCGTTTGCGTTTATTCGGTGGAAAGAGAGGGCGCCGAGTCTTTCGGAATGCTTTATTTTGCCGATATATACGAGTTTGAAAAGCTCCCCGCGCTTGAGATAGAGAAAATCGAACTGTTGGACGCTTTGCCCTCCGAATGGACGTACCCGCTGATTCAGCCGAAGCTTTTGAAAAAAGCTGAGCAATTTATGCGGGCTGAATGACTATTCGGCGCTGTCAGGGAGTTTAAGAGCTTTGTACCCGTTATATTTTGGGCCAAACAAAGCGCGTCCGGTTTGTTTTAAACTTTACAATCTGCCTCTGTTCCTACCCTCCGCGCGATACGCTGAAATTTGCCGCGCCGCTATTTTAGTTATTAAATGAAATATGCGGTATTGCCTTTGCGACCGCAATTTGGGTAGCTAATTCCTTTACAAACGGTATGCTTTTATTTAAGCATTTTTTCTCTATACATTGCCCTATATGAATTTTGCATATCAAGGGGGTTCTGCATTGAAAAATTTTGCACGCTTTTATAATTACAGTCGTAATACAAATCGGCGCGTACGCATTTGACGCCCGGCAAACGCATTAAATCACATAAGCCGAACAGCCTTGTTATTTCGTTTTGGCTATGATGATATTCGGCGGAAATTTGCTCTTTGTTTGCTGAAAAACAAAGCGTCAGAAAATCCTTGGTCGTTTTGATATTTTTTTCCTTTAGCCTTTCAATCAGTTCAGGGCTGACGCTGTTTATTTCATGCAGGTTTCCATTTTTGAAATCATACAAATGCAAAAACGAATTAAACATATTGAGCGTTTTTTCATCAATCCGCAATATTTCTGCAAGGTCAACCGATGATTTTTGGGATTCGCTAAAGAAAACGTATTTGTCCGAAATTTTCAAATCAGTAAGCCGTTCCGTTAACGCGGCGGTAATCGGTATAAGCGGATAAAAGCGTTTTAATACGGTATTTTCACTAAGCAATATTCCTATATCGGTTATATTAATATTGTCAAGCGCTTTTAGCATTTGCAAACGTCCCCTAAATTTCGATTATATCTCAGATTATATCTAATGAACCTATAGCGGTTTTTATTATAACGTAACCGTTGTTCCTGTCGCTACTTTTATTAGCGTTCACTGCTTGTCCTCTAATCGGTCAAAAGGACGTTTTGTGTTATATTTCCGCGCCGTTTTTTGTTTATGCGGTTTGCTGCGTTTTATAAAAAGCAGAATTAACTTTTCCAGCGGACGATGGTTTTTTCGAGCAGGGCTACAAGCCCGTACATGCCACCCGCCAAAACGCACAGCGCGATGGTGCAGGTCATGACGAGGTCGAGCTTGAAAATTTGCCCGCCGTAGACTATGAGGTAGCCCAGCCCCGCCTTGGAAACGAGGTATTCGCCCATAATCGTGCCTACCCACGCCATGCCGACGTTGATTTTGAGCGTAGATAAAAGGGTGGGGATATTGGAAGGGAAAACCAGCTTGGTAAATATCTGGAACTTGTTTGCGTTCATGGTTTTGAGCAGCAGTATTTTTGACGGGTTGGTCTGGCAAAAGCCGCTCAGCATGGATATCGTCGTTATTACGACGGAAATCAAAACGGCCATAACGATAATCGACGCCGTGCCCGTGCCCGCCCAAATGATAATTATCGGGCCTAAGGCTATTTTCGGCAGGCTGTTTAGCACTACCAGATAAGGCTCGAACACGCGGCGGATATAGTCCGACCACCACATCAAAATCGCCATAGCCGTGCCGAGGGCGGTGCCGATAAGGAACCCCGCGACCGTTTCGTAGGTTGAGATGCCTATGTGCATCCAAAGCTGCCCGTTTTTGAACA
>DAITPX010000131.1:0-1837 GCA_036833365.1 Clostridia bacterium
GTCGCGCCTACGCTGGGGAAATCGAGATGGATATTGCTTCCTCGGGCGTGTTCGCCGTCGCAGTAAATATATCCGCCCTCTTCGATGACCTTGATATTGAGGTTCCTTAGCCCCTTAAGGTGCAAATTGATGGGCCTAAGACCGATTTCACAGCCGCCCGGGAAAACGGCTTTGGCTTTTTTCAGCCTGCCCAAAATAGAGCCCATCAAAAAAATCGAGCTCCTGATTTCCCTTGCGTAGGTTTCGGGTATCTCGTAGGTGTGGAGCGCGCCGCTGTCTATATGTATGTCGTTGCCTTCCCAAGCGACTTTTACGCCGAGCGAGGACAAGATGTTGGTCATTTTGAGAACATCCAAAATCTTAGGGCAGTCTTTAAGGACTACCTTTTCTTCAGTCATAACCGCCGCGGCAAGCAAGGCCAACACGCAGTTTTTTGCCTTGGCAACACAAACTTCGCCGTTCAGCCTGTTTCCGCCCTCTATCACAAATTTTTCCATTGTTTTCTCCCGTCGATGATGCCAAAAATCTTTAATAACGGCTGGGCGTAAAAGCGCCGTCGCTATTTTTTTGAAATAGAAAAGGCCAAAGCATTTTCTTCTTAGTTCATAATATGGCGGAATTTGCTAAATTGTGTTGACGGGGCGTTTGGATATGTTCAAAAGTATGCCCGACGCCGCCATGAAAACCACCAGCGACGTGCCGCCGTAGCTGACGAAAGGCAAGGGCAGTCCCGTGGGCGGAATACTCCCCGTAACGACGGCGAGATTGATAAGGGTTTGAATGGCTATAACGCAGGTTATACCCGCAGCCAAAAGCGCTTTATATTTGCTTTCGGCGTTTATGGCAAGGCGTATCCCCCTATAAATAACGACGGCGAAAAGCGCCGCGACGCAAATCGCGCCCACGGCCCCGAGCTCCTCGCCGATTATGGAAAAAATGAAGTCGCTTTCGGCAAAGGGCAGGAATTCCAGCTTTTGGCGGCTGTTAAAGAGGCCAACCCCAAACCAGCCGCCGCTGCCAAGCGCGTAAAGGGACTGAATAAGCTGGTACCCTTCGTCCTTTGGGCTAAGCCACGGGTTGACAAACGCCAGAAGGCGCTGCATGCGGTACGGCTCAAAAATAATCAGACACGGGAACGCCACGGCAAGAGGCAAAATAATCGAGAGCATGGTTTTTATCTTTGTGCCGCCCAAAAAAAGCAGAACAAGCATTGTTAGCCCGAAGCAAACCGTGATGGACATATTCGGCTCTAGAATAATCAAAACGCACCCCAAAAGCCCCGCCCCTAAAACGGGCAGCGCCGACTTGAATTTTGTCATGTCGACTTTTTCGTGGCTCATGTACCACGCACAAAACAAAACAAAGGCAAATTTGGCTATTTCGCTGGGCTGAAAGGAAAAGATAAACAAATTTATCCAGCGCCGCGCGCCGTAGTTTTCTATGCCAAGCCCCGGTACGAAAACCAGGGCGAGAAGCACGTAGCTTATTATGAGCAGAGGCAGCGCGACTTTTTTGAGCTTGTCGATGTTGAGGAAAGTTGCGGCAATCATGGCGATTAGCCCCAAGCACGCGCCTATGGCTTGTTTGATTACGAAATGGTAAGGATTGCCGTAATCGTTTTTCGCCGAATAGTTGCTCGCCGAATAGACGAACAGCACGCCGATTGCGACCAGCGCGAGCACCGCAAACAGCAATATGTAATCAAACTCATAGTCTTTTTTTCGAGACGATATCTTTAACGATTTCAACGAATTTATCTCCCCTTTCCTTATAATCGCGGAACATGTCGAAGCTCGCGCAAGCGGGCGCAAGCAGCACCACCCCGCCCTCAACAAGC
>DAITPX010000131.1:1847-4270 GCA_036833365.1 Clostridia bacterium
TAGTGGCCGACATCAAGTCGTCGGCGACGTCGATGTTGTAAAAACCGTTCCGCTGGGCGGCGGCGAATATTTTGTCCTTAGTCTGACCGAAGGCGCAGGCGTATTTTGGCTTGGCTTTTTCAAAGAACTCGCCGAAATCATAGCCCTTGTCGCTGCCTCCCAAAATTACGCATACATTTTGGAAGGAATTAACGCTGTCGCAGGCGGCAGCGACGTTGGTAGCCTTGCTGTCGTCAAAAAAATCCACCCCCGCGATTGTACCCACGTGTTCAACCCTGTGCCTGTCGCGCCTGAAAAGGCCGAAGGCTTCCTCTATTTGTTTTGCGCCGACGCCGAGCACCGTCAAAACCGAAGCCGCGCAAAGCATATTGGAAACAAAGCCCTTTGTTTTGCCGGTGATAGCGGAAATATCTATCTCGGAGCCGTCGCAAAAGATTTTATCCCCCTCGGCGAAGCAGAAAAATCCGCGTTCGCCGCCGAAATAGAGCGGCCTGCCGCCGCTTTTTATGTAGCGCCGCGTTACAGGGTCGTCCCCGTTTAGCACCGCGAATTGGTTTCGGTTTTGCCAAAGGCATATATTCTGTTTGGCTTTTATGTATCCTTCCATTGATTTGTGCCTGTCAAGGTGATCGGGCGTAATATTCGTTACCGCCGCCACAAAGGGCCTGAACCCGTGAAAGGTTTCGAGCTGAAAACTCGACGCCTCCAAAACCGCGAGGCCGTTTTCCGTCAGCTTGTCGCAATGCTCGGAGAAAGGCACGCCGATATTGCCCGCCAAAACGTGTTCAATGCCGCCGAAATTAAGCCCCTGCGAAATAAGCTGACAGACCGAGGTTTTGCCGTTGGTGCCCGTTACGGCGGCGATTTTCGCACGGGTGCGCCTAACCGCAAGCTCGAATTCTCCCACGACGGGCACGCCTTTTTCTCGGTAAAATACGCACAAAGGACTATTCGACGGCACTGCGGGCGACACTACCATCAAGTCTGTTTTAGCGGCGAATTCCTTTGCCTCGCCAAGCGTCAAAACGCCCTCGCCCGAAACGAAATCGTCGTAATAAAGGACGTTTTCGCCCTCAAAGAGCCTGCCCACGGCTTTGCCGCTCTGCCCCAGCCCGTAGACTAAAATATTTCTCATTTTTCCTCCTTTACGCGAACGATAACGCCGCCAGCAGTGTTCCGCATACCGCCGTAACCGCGCAATAAATCATGCAAATCCGAGGCTCGCTGAGCCCCTTTTTTTGCAGATGATGGTGGTACGGCGCCATCAGAAATACCCGCTTGCCTTTTGTCAGCTTGAAATACCCCACCTGCAAAATGACCGAGGCGCAGGATATCACGTAAACCAAGCCCAAAACGGGTATGAACAGGCTCATTTTTGAAAATATCGACAGGCACGCTACCAATCCGCCCAGCGCCAGCGAACCCACGTCGCCCATAAAAACCTTTGCGGGAAATACATTGAAAACCAAAAACGCCGTCAAAATTCCCGCGCCGCATAAGCCGACCCTCAGCATATTGGTATATTCGCGCACCATTAGAACGTTGCCTTCATACGTCAGTTTGTTTATCTCGAGGTAAACGAGCACGCAATAAAAAATAAGGTATGTCAGCGTCACGGAGCTTGCCAGCCCGTCCAGCCCGTCCGTGAGGTTGACGCCGTTTACGCAGGCAAGAAAAATGAACACCGCAAACGGAAAAATCCAACCGCCTATATCCACCGAAACAGAGCTGAACGGAATGAAAATTTCCCCGCCCACCAAGTGGCTTTTAAACGCGAAATACGCCACCACAAGCGAAATAATAAGCTGCGCGGTTATTTTTTGGTATGCCCTGAGCCCCAGGTTGCGCTTGAAACGGATTTTAATGAAATCGTCCAAAAATCCTATTACTCCGAAAGCGGCTGCGATGATTACGCTCAGCCTCGCCAGGCTGCTGCCCCCGTCGGCTGTAACCACGAAAGCGCATATAAGTAAAGCCGCCATAAACCCGACACCCCCCATCGTGGGAGTGCCGCGTTTAGCGCTATGTTCGGCAACATAATGCAAAATTTCCTGCTTTGCTTTGGTCTTGCGCAAAACCGCAACGGCGGCCGCGCAAAACAACAAGCCCAATATAAACGCAAACACAAAACAAAGCAAATCCAAACAAATCACCTTCCAAATAATTCAGCCGTCTATCTTTTCGCAGGGCTTTTTCCGCCGATTTTTTGCAGAACGTCAAAATCCGAATAGGGAGTTTTTCTTCCCCCCACTTCCTGGTACGCCTCGGCGCCCTTGCCTAAAATCGCCACCGTGTCGCCGTCCGACGCCCGCCCGACCGCCTTTTCGATTGCGTCGGCTCTGTTCAATATCACCTCGTAATGGCAGGTAAGCCCGCCCAAAATGTCCTCGACTATCGCGTCGGGGTTTTCAAAGCGCGGGTTG
>DAITPX010000132.1:0-4241 GCA_036833365.1 Clostridia bacterium
GACCTGCTGAACAATCCGCCCGTCGACAAAGCGGCTTTGGAGGAAAACCTCGAGGAAAACGCTAAAATTCTGGAGCAAACCCTTGCCGAATTCAAAATCGACGCCGAGGTCAAAAATATAGTACGGGGGCCCGCGGTCACGCGTTACGAGCTGAGCCTGGCGCCGGGCATCTCAATCAAAAAAATAACCAGCCTGACCGACGACATCGCGCGGCGCATGTCCGCCGTGGACGCCGTAAGGCTTGAGCCCACGATTTCGGGCAAGGATTTATTCGGGCTTGAGGTGCCGAACCGCAAGCGCGAAACCGTGACGCTGCGCAGCGTAATCCAATCCGATTCCTTCAACAGGCCGTGCGGCGGGCTGAGGTTCGCGCTGGGCGTCGACATAGGCGGCGATTTTATCGCGCCCGACCTTGCCGACATGCCGCACCTGCTTATAGCCGGCTCGACAGGCACAGGAAAAAGCGTGTGCCTCAATTCGCTTATAATAAGCCTTATGTACCGCTACTCGCCCGAGGAATTGCGTTTCGTTCTGGTCGACCCCAAGCGCGTGGAATTTACCCAGTTCAACAATATGCCGCACCTTATGATAAACGAGGTGATCTGCGACACCGACAAAACCATAACGGTTTTCAACTGGGCAATCGACGAGATGGAACGGCGTTACGACCTCTTTGCCGCCGAGGGCGCGAGGGATATTTCCTCTTACAACCGCGCGGCCGACGCGGTCGACACGGCGGCCCAAAAGCTGCCGCGCATAGTCATAGTGGTGGACGAACTCAGCGACCTCATAATTTACAACAAGGCCGAAATCGAAACGCGCATAAAAACGCTGTCGGCCAAGGCCAGGGCGGCGGGCATCCACCTTGTTCTGGCGACGCAGCGTCCCAGCGTGGATATCATTACGGGCGTTATAAAAGCCAACCTGCCCTCGCGCATAGCCTTCAAAGTCACATCTATGGCGGACAGCAAAACAATACTCGACCAGGGCGGCCCCGAAAAGCTGCTCGGCAAGGGCGATATGCTGTTTTCGGCGGGGACTTCGCCAAAGCCGGTCCGTTTGCAGGGCGCCTTCGTTTCGGCGGGCGAGGTGGAAAGGGTTGTGGAATTTATCAAACAGAACAACGAGTGTTTTTTCGACGCCGACGCCGAAAAGAAAATCCTTTCCTCAAAGCGCAGCGTGGAGCTGGACGACGACGAGCAGATGGACGACTTGTTCGACATGGCGCTCGAATACGTCATAGAAAGGGGGCAGGCGTCTATTTCGATGCTTCAGCGCAACTTTAAAATAGGCTTCAACCGCGCGGGAAAAATCATAGAGGACATGGTGCAAAAGGGCTACGTAAGCCCTTACGACGGCAGTAAAGTGCGCAAGGTTTTGATTACTAAAGAAGAATACGACAGGCTGATACAGGATGAATAAAATTAAAGTGGGCGTCGTTTCGCTCGGCTGCGACAAAAACCGTGTGGATACCGAAACGATGCTGGCGAAAATCGCCGAAAAAGGATACGATATAGTGAGCGACCCGTCGGAGGCCGACGTCATAGTGGTCAACACCTGCGCTTTCATCGAACCCGCGCGCAAAGAGGCGGTGGACACCATTTTCGAAATGAACTCATACAAAAAAAACGGGCTTAAAAAACTCGTCGTCGCGGGCTGTCTGGGCGAGCTTTACGGCAAAAAGCTGTTCGATGAGCTCCCTGAGGCCGACGCCGTGTGCGGCACTAATTTCGCCTCGGTCGCCGACGTAATCGAAAAAACGCTGGCGGGCGAACGCGTTTTCAGCGCTTCGGATAAAACCGGTTGCATGAGCTTAAGCGAAAGAGTTTTGTCGACGCCGTCGCATTTCGCCTATCTCAAAATCGCCGACGGCTGCGACAACTACTGTTCCTATTGCCTTATACCCAAAATCAGGGGCAGGTACCGTTCGGCTCCCTTGGACGAGCTGGCGGCGGAGGCGGAAAAACTCGCGCGCGGCGGGGTGAGCGAGCTTATTTTGGTGGCGCAGGACGTCACAAAATACGGCGCCGACCTTTACGGCAAAAAATCGCTTGTGCCGCTTTTAAGGCGGCTCGTTGCTATAGACGGCTTGCGCCGCGTCAGGCTGATGTACTGCTACCCCGAGCTTATCGACGACGAATTGCTGGATTTTATCGTTTCGGAGGACAAAATCTGCAATTACCTCGACATTCCGCTCCAGCACGTCGACAGCGGCATTTTGAAGCTGATGAACCGCAAGTCTGACTACGAGTCGGTGTGCGCGCTGTTTGATAAATTAAGAGACAAATACCCCCAAATCGCCGTGCGCAGCACCTTTATCTGCGGCTTTCCGACGGAAACGCAGGCACAGCACGAAAAAGTGAGGGAGTTTTTGAAAAAATACCGCCTGCACAACGTGGGTTTTTTCGCGTATTCGCGCGAGGAGGGCACGCCGGCGGCAAAAATGAGCGGGCAAATAAGCGAGGCGGAAAAAAAACGCCGCGTCGCGGACCTTTACAAAACGCAGAGCGCCGTGGCCTGCGAAATAAACCGCGGCTACGTCGGAAAAACAATCGGGTGCCTTGTTGACAAGGACGGCCTAGGACGCGCCGAATTTCAGGCGCCCGACGTCGACGGGATTGTGAAAATAAGTTCGGACAGAAGGCTCCATTCGGGGGAATACGTCCAAGTGTACATAAATTCGTTTGACAAATATGATTTGATAGGAGAAGCAAAATGAACCTGCCCAACAAACTGTCACTGATGCGCATCGCGCTTTTGCCGGTTTTGGTCGTCGTTTACCTCATCGACTTCGCTTACGCGCCGCTTATCGCTATAGGGATTTTCCTGCTGGCCGCGTTCACCGATTTTCTGGACGGATACATAGCGCGAAAATACGATATGGTCACCGACCTCGGCAAGCTGCTCGACCCCATAGCCGACAAGCTGCTTGTGGTTTTTTCGCTGTTTTTAATTGCGTACAGCCGCGTCCTCGAGCCCGACTGGATGTGCGCCGTCCTAGGCTCTATTATTATGGCGAGGGAGCTTTTTATAAGCATCGTCCGCCAGATAGCGGCGAGCAAAAACGTAATAATCCACGCCAATATTTACGGAAAAATCAAAACCTTTGTCCAGGATATCGCCATACCCTTGCTTTTTTTGCTGAGCATGAAGGGCGTGCTCCTGGCTTGGTCGCCCGTTTTGTATACGGCGGTTTATTACGCCGCTTACATAGCGTTCGGGGCGGCGACGGTTTTGACTATTATTTCAGGCATAATATATCTGGTTCAGAATAAAAAAGTTTTCGCGGCCGCTGAGAAATGAAAGACGTTATCCGTGAAAGTGAAAACGACTTGACGCGGCAATACAAAATTTTCGGCGAGGGGCTCGATTTCGGCAAATTCGCCCTCAGCCGCGCCGCAAGGCTTTATATTCAAACGACCCGCTCGGACAACCTTGTGACCGTGGAGGTCGCCAAAAAAGCCAAACCACGCGAAATAGATAAGTATTTGGCAAATTTCGAACAAACGTTCGCAAGCGGTATCTACGCGGCAAAAGACGCGTCCCTCGAAGAAATCGCCGTCGAAACGCTTTCGGCAAAGGGCAAAACTCTGTCCGTCGCCGAATCGCTCACCGGCGGGCTGATTGCGGCGAAAATCGTAAACGTATCGGGCGCGAGCGAGGTTTTTTACGAAGGGGTCGTCACTTATTCCAACGATTCCAAAATCCGCCGCCTTAACGTAAGCGAGGACGCCCTGCGCTCACACGGCGCGGTGTCCGAGGAGATTTCGCGCGCTATGTGCCGCGGGCTGTTTGAAAGCGGCGGCTGCGGCTACGCGCTGTCTACGACGGGCATAGCGGGCCCGGGCGGCGCCACCTTGACAAAACCCGTGGGGCTGTGTTATATTTCAGTCGGCGACAAGGAAAACACCGTAACGCAAAAATTTGTTTTCGTCGGCGACAGAAACACGGTCAGGCTTGCCGCCGCGGAAACGGCGCTTTTTATGTTTATAAAATTTGCGAAACCGCGTTAAAATCAGGAATTAAATTTACGATAAAATCCGCTTGGAACACCTTAAAAAAGAGGAGAAGTTATGACAGACGAAAAGAAAAAAGCATTGGACCAGGCCATTCTGCAAATTGAAAAGCAGTTCGGCAAGGGCGCAATCATGAAATTGGGCGAAAAGGCCGCCACGCGGAATATCGACGTCATTCCGACGGGCTGCCTTACACTTGACATAGCCTTGGGCATCGGCGGCGTC
>DAITPX010000133.1:0-4233 GCA_036833365.1 Clostridia bacterium
ACTACCGTTTCGTAGGGGCGGAGGACGCATTTTTCGAGCGTTTCGGGGCTGTCGGGATAGTTTGAAATAAGAATACTGCTTTTTTTAAACCCGATTTCCGGCGGGGTGAATCTGTACCCGCGTTTGGTGAAGTTTGCCGCGATAAACAAACGTTTGCCCCCGTGCTCGCGTATAAAGCAATAGAGCCGTTCGCCGCCGATTTCTATCGGGATATATTGACCGAAAATCATTTCGTCGTGTTTTTTTCTTAAGGCAAGCAGTTTTTTGTAAAAATTCAGCACGCTGTCGGGGTCGTTAAGCTGGCTTTCGACGTTTATTTCGGTGTAGTTGGGGTTGATTTTTATCCATGTTTGTGGGTTTGAGGAGAAACCCGCCTGCGGCCCGGCGTTCCATTGTACTGGGGTGCGGGCGTTGTCGCGGCTGGAATAGGAAAGGTTTTTCATAGCCCTTTTCGCGCCGAAAAGCTTTTTCAGGGTTGAGTAGCTTCTGACCGCCTCGACGTCGCGGTAGTCGCCGATATTTGTCATTCTGATGCTGGTCATGCCGATTTCCTGTCCCTGATAGATAAAGGGCGTGCCCGAAAGGCACATTTCGATAATCGCAAGCATTTTCGCGCCTTTGACGCGGAATTCCTTTTCGTCGGAGCAGTAACGCCCCACGATGCGCGCCTGGTCGTGGTTTTCAAAGTAGGTCGTATTCCACGCCCTGCCGTACAAGCCTTTTTGCCAGTATTCGTTGGCTCTTTTGAGCTTTCTGAGGCTGAACTTTCGGACAAGCTGCTTGATTCCGAACATATTGTCGGCGTTCATATGGTCGAACGCGAAAACGGTGTTGAGAACCTGATGCTTTTCGTCGATGTAGCGGAGCGCTTTCGGAACGTCTATCATCACGCTTTCGCCCACGGTAAACGTGTCGTATTTGTCCAAAACGTCGGTTTTGAGCTCTTTGAGCAAAGAGTACATGTTTTTATTGTCGATGTAGTGTTCCTTGCCCACAAGCGCGATTTTGCCTTTGCCGTCGGGAAGCCCGGGGGTTTTGTCCAAAAGCGTGATAACGTCGCAACGGAAGCCGTCCACGCCCTTGTCCAGCCAGAATTTGAGGACTTTTTTGATTTCTTCCAAAACCTTGGGGTTTTGGTAGTTGAGGTCGGGCTGTTCCTTGTCGAACAGGTGGAGATACCATTCGTTGGTCGTTTCGTCGTATTGCCAGGCAGAGCCCATAAAAAACGACGTCCAGTTGTTTGGGGGAAGCTTGCCGTCCTTGCCCCTGCCTTTTTTCCAAAAATAATAGTTTCGGTAGGGGTTGTCGACGCTTTTGCGGCTTTCGGCGAACCAGCGGTGGCGGCTGCTGGTGTGGTTGATGACAAGGTCCATGATGCACTTTAAGCCGCGCTTGTGCATTTCGGCGAGCAGCAGGTCGAAATCCTCCATCGTGCCGTACTCGGGATTGATGCCCGTGTAGTCCGAAATATCGTAGCCGTAGTCGGCGTTGGGGCTTGGGTAGAGGGGCGAAAACCAAATCGCGTCCACGCCCAAATCCCTGATGTAGTCTAGCTTGGAAATTATGCCCCGTATGTCGCCGATTCCGTCGCCGTTGGCGTCGCAAAAACTCCTCGGGTAAATCTGATAAACCGACATCCGCTTGTAGTCCATTTGTTTTTGACCTCCGTGATTAGCATTAAAGCAATTGTAACACAAAATTTTAACGGTTTCAACAATTATGAAAATTATCGGAGCTTATAAAGTTTTCACCCGGCGGAAAACGATTATTTATCTTGCAAGGGAGCCTGTTATGTGCTAAAATTATATCAAAAAAAGGGGGAAGCCAATGGATTACAGAACGGCATACAGCCTGTGGAAACAAAAAGCCTCCGACCCCGAGGTCGCCGCTTTGCTTGAAGCGATGGACGAGGAAAAGCAAAAGCTTTGTTTCGACGGGAACCTCAGCTTCGGCACGGCGGGCATGAGGGCGGAAATGGACGCGGGTACGAACCGCATGAACGTCTATACCGTCGCGCGCGCGACTATGGGCTTGGCAAATTATTTAGTCGGGCGCAAGGCGAAATCCGCCGCCGTTTCTTTCGACAGCAGGCTCAACTCCGAACGCTTCGCCAAGGTTGCGGCCGCCGTTTTCGCGTCGAAAGGGCTTAAGGTTTATTTGACCGCAAAGTTGCAGCCTACTCCAGTGTTGTCCTTTATGGTAAGGCGGTACGCGGCCGACTGCGGCGTTATGATAACGGCTTCGCACAACACCAAGCAATACAACGGCTACAAGGTTTACGGCGCCGACGGCGCGCAAATCAACGGACAGACTGCAGAGGAAGTGCTGAGCGAAATTGAAAAGGTAGACATTTTTTCCGTCGATTTCGGCGGGTTTGACGAATATTTGAAAAACGGCTTTATAAGTTACCTCAGCGGCGCGGTTATACGCGAATACGTCGCCGCGGTTCTGAGCCAAAACCTCAACTCCGCGGAGGGGCTGACCGTAGCGTACTCGGCGCTGAATGGCACGGGCTGCCGCTTGGTGCCCGAGGTGCTCCAAAAAATCGGCGCGAAGGTCGTTAAGGTCGTCGAGCAGGCCTTCCCTAACGGAAACTTCACGACCTGCCCTTACCCCAATCCCGAAAGGGAGGAAACGCTGGCGCTGGGAATAAAATACGCGGCGGAAAGCAAGGCGCAGCTGCTTTTGGCAACCGACCCCGACTGCGACAGAGTGGGGGCGGCCGTTTTGCATGACGGAAAATATGTGCGCCTCTCCGACAACGAGGTGGGGTTTTTGCTTACCGAATACATATTGGCTACGAAAAGAAACCAAAAGGCCCTGCCGCATAAGCCCGTGGTAATAAAAACAATAGTGACGAGCTGTCTTACGGACAAAATCGTATCCGACTACGGCGGCGAAACGGTAAACCTCCTGACGGGGTTTAAATACATCGGCGAATATATGACGGATATGTCAAAGCGCGGCGTTTTGGGCGACTTTGTGTTCGCGTTTGAGGAAAGCTGCGGATATCTCGCGGGCGCGCACGTGCGCGACAAGGACGGAGTTGTGGCCTCTATGCTTATCGCCGAAATGTGCGCCGAATACCGCCGCCACGGCGCGACGCTCGTAGACAGGCTCAACTATATTTACAAAAAATACGGCAGGTACCATCACAAGCAAATCACGTACCGTTTTTCGCCAGAAACGCGCGAAAAAATAAGCGCGCAAATAGGGGCTTTGAGAGAGAAAAATATCGTTTCGATAGGCGGGCTTAAGGTTTTGGAAAAAATAGACCTTTTGGGCGGCGGAATGCCGTCGCTGCCGCGCTCGGACGTTTTGATCTTTAACATGGAGGCGGGCGCGCAAATCATATTCAGGCCCAGCGGTACCGAGCCTATACTAAAAATTTATCTGTCCGCGGCGGGCGGCAAGGCCGAGGCGAACCTTATTTTTGACCATATCAATAAATGCACGGACGAGTTTTTTGCTTGAACTTACTTTCGGGGGCGAAAACGTCGGGTTTTGTAAGGGCTTTGAGGTGTGGGTTAACCGCATAGAAGCGAGACCGCGGATGTATTGCGGTGGGTTTTACGTTTTGTATAACATATTGACGGCCAAAAAAACACAAATTTCCGCTACGGATAAAAACGCCGCTTGTTATCAAAAGCAGCTCAGGTGCTTAATAAGAATTAATATCGTGCGGACGTAGTAAAACGGCATTGAAAGATTTTTATAATTAAATAGCGCCCTTGGACACAATACGAGAACGGAAGAACATGACATAAGGTTGCGGCCGCTGAAAAAAACCAACATAAGCCGCGTTACGGCGCGGGAAAGCCAATGGCTCACTGTTCGCGATGGGATAATAAGTAACGCGGCGGTGTATTATACATGAACGGTGCGGGTATATACGGCGAAAGGACTTGCAGCTTATAAATAAAGCAGTGCTTATTTGAAACTCGGGGCGTAATACGGCAAAAAACGCTTGTGTTAGGAGCTTAGCGAACGTATAAACATGAACACGCGGTTGAAGCGTAATATCCGTAATGGAATAAAACTCTGTACTGGTGTAAATATGGACGCCGTGGAACGGACTTAGCGGGTTTTTATGTTTTATCAGCGTTGAGCACAAACAGCGACGGCGGAATGCCTTATAATTAAAATGAAATAATTGAAAAAACAAAGGGAATAAATAATATGACTAAAAAAATTTTGGAACAGATGACGCTGCGCCAAAAGGCGCGCCTGCTT
>DAITPX010000134.1:0-4203 GCA_036833365.1 Clostridia bacterium
GCCCCTCCTTGTCGCCGTATTCGCTTAAAAACGCGTTCCGCTTGGCGACGTTGGCTTTGATGCGGGCCGCCGTCTTTTGGGCCGCGGAGCCTATTTTTTCTTGTATAAGCCCGATGTCGTGGGCTTTGATTTTTGTAAGGTCGATTTCCCCCGCCGAAACTTTTTGGGCTATTTCGCCGGGCGTCAAACCAAACTCCGCCATGGCGTTGCCCAGGTAATAGGCAACGCCGTTGTTGAGGCAGTGTTTTTCAGTCAGATGGTCTACAAGCACGTTGGGGAGCGGCACCTCGAATTTGTTTACGCCGTCTATGCCCAAAAGCCTGCAGACGGCGCGCTCCACCGTAACGGTGGTATGCAAATCGATATAGTTTTGGGTGTCGCGGGCTATCCTGCCCGCCGACTTGCGCGCCTGTTCGACCAAATTGAAGTTGAGGTTGAGTTTACTTTTCATAAGGTTTCCTTAAAAAATTCGTTTAATGCCCGTTGCGTTTGTTTCTGTCCAGCCCCGCCGGCTCGAGCGACAGCTTTTGCCCTTGCTCCAGCCCCGCCACGCCGATAAGCTCTTTTCGTTTGCCTTGGCAAACTTCGCAGTGGCATTCTTCGTTGTAACCGTCTGGCTGCGTGTAGGTGGTAATTACTCCTTCAAAGTTGCGCAAAATCACCTTGGACGGGCTTTCGGATATGAGGTAGTTGGGCATAACGGGAATTTTTCCGCCACCGCCCGGCGCGTCGACGACGAACGTCGGCACGGCGTAGCCCGAGGTGTGCCCTCGCAGCGCTTCGATTATTTCGATTCCTTTCGATACGGGCGTGCGGAAGTGCCCGAGCCCCATCGACAGGTCGCATTGGTAAATATAGTAGGGGCGCACGCGGATTTTAACCAGCTCCTGCACAAGCTTTTTCATTACGTGCACGCAGTCGTTGACGCCCGCCAAAAGCACGCTTTGGTTGCCCAAGGGTATCCCCGCGTCGGCAAGGCGCGCGCATGCGGCCGCCGACTCTTCGGTTATCTCGTTGGGGTGGTTGAAGTGCGTGTTGAGCCAGATGGGGTGGTATTTTTTCAGCATATCGCAAAGCCCCTGAGTTATCCTCTGCGGCGCAACTACGGGGGTGCGGCTGCCTATCCGGATTATTTCGACGTGCTCTATCGCGCGCAGCCTTTTAATGATGCTTTCGAGCTTTTCGTCGGAAAGCATCAGCGCGTCGCCGCCCGAGAGCAGCACGTCGCGCACTTCGGGGCGGCTTGCGATATATTCGATGCACTTGTCGATTTGGCTGTCGGGCACGGCGTGGTCGGTTTGGCCCGCAAAACGCCTGCGCGTGCAGTGGCGGCAGTACATCGAGCACTGGTCGGTCAGGAGGAACAAAACCCTGTCGGGGTAGCGGTGGGTTATGCCCCTGACGGGCGAATCGGTGTCCTCGTGCAGCGGGTCGAGCAAATCGGCGGGCGAGCGGTTCAGCTCGTTTGCCGTGGGAATCGCCTGCTTGCGCACGGGGTCGAACGGGTCGCCGAGATTGATTAGGGAGAGGTAGTAAGGCGTGATTGCCATGCGCAAAGCGCCCAGGCACCGCTCCACGCCGTTTTCTTCCTCCTCCGTCAATTTGACGTATTTTTTCAGGTCGTCCAATGTTTCAACGCGGTTACGGACCTGCCAGCGCCAGTCGTTCCAGTCGCTTTCCGGCACGCCGGCAAAAAGCCCGTTTTGTCTGCTTTTATTCATTGAGAACTCCTTTTGACTGTTAGATTTAAGGGTTTTTCGGGGTTCAGCAATAGGTCTTTTCGAACAACTCGCGTATTTGCTTGTTTTCGCGGAGTTCTTCGATTGTGATGTCGGCGTGGTTGCGCGTGTAGCCGTTGCCGATAATCATATTGACGTCCTTGCCGATGCCCTCGGCGCCCAAGGCCGCTTTTGTGAAGCTTGTAGCCATGGAGAAGAAGTAAACGGTGCCGCCTTCGCGAACGGGCAAAATCATGCTCATTTCGGCGTCGGGGACGTTTACGCAGTTGATGGTTATGTCGTATTCCCTGCCGCCGTTGGCCGCCAGGGATTTATCCAGAACCTCGATAGGCTTGGTGGCGTTTGCTATGATTATTTCGTCGCAGATGTTGAGCTTGCGCAGCTTTTCGGCGGATTCTTCCCTCGAAGCGACGCCCACAACCCTGCCGTTGGGGCCGGCCTGTTTTTTGGCCTCGTAGCAGACCAGTACTCCGCTTTTGCCCGATGCGCCCAAAACAAGCACCGAGTCGTTTTTCTTAACGAGGTTCCTCGTTTGCGCGGGCGCGCCCGCAACGTCCAAAGCCGCAAGGGCAAGGCTTTCGGGCATGTCGCCGGGAAGCTTGGCGTAAATGCCGCTTTCGTACAAAACCGCTTTGGCTACGACGTCTACTCTTTCGATAGCCTTGTGCACCGCCAAAATCTTTTCGATTTTAAGCGGTGTGAGGGACAGCGAAACCAGGGATGCGATTTTGTCGCCGACCTTGATGTCGCGGTTTTTGAGGTCGCCGCCGATATGCGCGATTTTTCCGATAAGCATTCCGCCGCTTCCCGTTACGGGGTTTTGCATTTTGCCGCGCTCGTTTACTATTTCCATAATTTTCGCCGCGATTTTCTTTTCGTCGCCGCCGGCTTCGTTTTTAAGCTGGGTAAACGACGCGGAGTCGATGTTGAGCGAAATAACGTCCACGAGGATTTCGTTTGAATAAAGCTTGGTCATGTCGTTGTCGATTTTTTTTGCGGCCTGAGGCAGCGAGCCTTGCGGTTCGATGACGCGGTGCGTTCCGTATTTATTGCCTTTGATTTCCATATAAATTTTCTCCTTTATGTAAGAATTATTATTTTTTAAGCCCCAAAATCTGCCTTGCCTCGGCGGGGGTTGCTGTTTCCCTGCCCAAAAGCTTTGCGATTTGGACGGTTTTTTCCACAAGCTCGGCATTGCTTTTCGCCAAAACGCCTTTCGACAGGTATACGTTGTCCTCAAAGCCGACTCTGGCGTGCCCGCCCATGATTATTGAAATCGTTACCATAGGGAACTGCGCCCTGCCCACTCCCGAAACGGTGAAGGTGCAGTCGGCGGGGATGCTGTCGCGCATAAAAGCAAGATCGCGCGCCGTCGCGCTTATGCCGCCGTTGACACCCAGCACGAAGTTAAAATGCATCGGCGAGGGTATAATCCCCTTTTTGTTCAGGCGTACCGCCATGTCAATCATGCCCTTGTCAAAAACCTCCACTTCGGGCTTGATGCCGAGTTTGGTCATTTTCTTGGCGAAATCTATGATGGTGTTTTCGGTGTTGACGAATATGTCGTCGCCGCCGAAGTTGCAGGTGCCGCAGTCGAGAGTGGCCATTTCGGGGTGAAGCGTGATGGGCTGAAGCCTTTCGTCGTTGGTCATGCCCACGGCCCCGCCCGTGCTGGGCTGGACGATAACGTCGGGGCACTTCGCCTTGATTGCCTTTATGCAGGCGTCGAACCGCGCCGCGCTCTGCGTGGGCGTGCCGTCGTCCTCGCGCACGTGCAGGTGGATTACGCTCGCGCCCGCTTTATATGCGCCGTATGCTTCGGCGGCTATTTCGTCTACCGTGTAGGGGACGGCGGGGTTGTGCTCTTTGGTCACCTCCGCTCCGCAAATGGCGGCGGTAATAATCAGTTTCTCCATTTATATATGCCTCCTATCTATTTGTTTCGCTGTTTTTCAGCCGGCACCACGCAGGTGCCGCTCGCGAGGCAGACCACCACGGGTTCGTCCAAAACGTCGCACGCGCTGTCGTTGACGTCGGGGCGCGGGGCGATGACCTTTTTTGCGACGAAAGTCATTTTCCGCGAAGTTTTTCCTACGGAAACGATTTCACCCGTGGCTTCGATGTAGTCGCCCGCGTAAACGGGAGCCAGAAATTCCACGCTGTCGTAGGCGCGGAACAGCCCCTCGTCGCCGTCCTGGCGTATAAGCAGCTCGGTCGCCACGTCGCCGAACAGGCCGAGCATCCTCGCGCCGTCGACCAGGTTGCCGCCGTAGTGCGCGTCGTGCGAGCTCATTCTCAAACGGATTGTAGATTTCATAAGTTCTTAACCTCCAAAATATATTCGCCTGAAACTAAAAAACACGGTTTTTTGAAAAAATAAAAAAACGCCTTTCAAACCGCACGTTTGAAATAGCGCTTCATTTTAACACGTGATAAAAATGACAGTAGCAAAGGACCTCACCTT
>DAITPX010000135.1:0-4100 GCA_036833365.1 Clostridia bacterium
ATTCGCCTATGGCGAACGCCCCTATCGTCGCAACCGACATCAGGAAATTCTCGTCGAAAAAACTGCCACTAAATATTTTTCTGAGCGCCGTAAAAAGAACCTTCCATCCCAAAATAAGATAACTTGCAATATAAAGCCCTAAAACGAAATACGGCGCGTTTTTGTTGAAATAACCGAAAACCAACGCGAACAAAAATAGGGCTGCGCCCAAAGCGAGCTGTATTATTTGGTTGCGGGCCTCGCGGGCCGTTTCCCGCCCGGGCTTAGGCGGGGCGTTTTTTTCTTTCAACACCACCTTGACTTCGGGTTCGTATCTGTGTACGATTTTTTCTATTTCCTTTGTCAATGTCTCGGCATTTTGATTTGCGGTTTGAAGTATTAACGAAGAGGTTATCGGGCTGCAACTCGCTGAAAAAACGCCGTCTAAAGAGCTTGCGCCCGCTTCGATTTTCGCCGCGCAGTCGGGACAGTCCAGCCCCTCGAGAGTGAATTCCATTTGCCTCGAAGGCTGTTTTTCGACAACCTCGACGTCAGGCTCATATTTGTGAACGATTTTAATTACCTCCGCCGTTATTTTTTTGATATATGGCTCCCCCGCTTCTAAAATCAGCGTAGAGTTTAGAAAATTGCAGCCCACAAAAGAAACCCCGTCGAGCGTTTTGACGGCGGCCTCTATCTTGGCCGCGCAGCCTGGGCAATCCAGCCCTTTTAGTATGTATTCTATTTTCATATCAGATACTCCTTATCAGTAGCTCAGTTGTTCATTTATTCAACTATTAACGGCAAAAAAATTATTCGTTTACATGCTCGAAGCCCTCCGCCAGTATGCTTTGCACGTGAGCATCCGAAAGCGAATAATAAACAACCCTGCCGTCCTTGCGAAATTTTACCAAGTTTGACATACGCAGTATCTTGAGTTGGTGGGACACCGCGGATTTTGTCATATTGAACAAATACGCTAAATCGCAGACGCACATTTCGTTTATACCCAACGCCCAAAGAATTTTCACTCTCGTGGCGTCGGCAAAGTTTTTGAAAAGGTCTGACAGCTCGCTCAGCCGCTCGAAATCTGGCATCTGATTACTGACTCCGGCGACAGTCTCGGTGTGAATAACTGTACAATCGCATACCTGAATTTCCGTTTCCTTTTTCATAAGACCCCTTAATTAGTTGAATAATCCTTCAATCATTAATAATATACGCCGCGCACTGCTTAATGTCAACGGTTTTAATTAAAAATTAAATTAGTTTCTTCAAATATATTTAACAGAAAATGAAAATTTGACAGAAAGTCGGAATCTATGTTAATATAGGTTCCTCAAATATTATATAAAGACGCTAATTTTGACGCTGTTTAATTGCAAAAATACTACAAAAAGTAATCGACTTATAATATTAAACTAACTTCATAAGAAAAGTGCCGATAGTAGCTAAAAGGCAGTATTTTAAAACTCATCTAATTGCGTGACTTTTTGATGTATATCGAAAACAAACCGGCAATTTTCCGACGAGGCAAGGATGATTTATGAGCTTTTTTTAAAATTCATGATTTACGCTTTTTTGGGGTGGTGCATGGAAACCGTGTACTGCTCCGCCGTGCGGAAAAGGTTTGTTTACCGCGGGTTTTTGTACGGCCCCTACTGCCCTATCTACGGAGTGGGAGCCAAGGTGATAAATTTCGTGCTCGGTTCCGTCGACACCTCCCCCGCCGCCGACATAACGCTGATTTTCTTCGGCGGAATGTTTTTGTGCTCAGCCGTGGAATACGCCGCGTCGTTCCTGCTGGAAAAACTATTCGGGCTGACGCTTTGGGACTATTCGTCCTATCCGCTTAACCTTAAGGGCCGGATTTGGGTTGGGTATTCGCTTTGGTGGGGATTGGTTTGCGTCGTGCTGGTAAAAGTAATCGACCCGTTTGTCGCGGGGCTTTTGGGCAGGCTGACCGAAAAAATATTGATAGCCGCGGCGGTATTTTTATTTGTGATAATTGCGGCCGACTTAACGCTCACGCTTTTGAAATTCAACTCGGTTAAACGGGGGCTTGCCGCGATGAAGGCTTTGGCCAAAAACATCAGGGAACGAATGCAAATAAGCGTCGAAGGGTGGGCGGACGAAACGAAAGCGCTTCTTAAATCCGAAAACGAAACCGACGCCGACAAACTCGAATACCGCAGGCTTGCGCGCAAATTGAGGAAAGCCCGACTGATAGAAGTTTTTCCCCGCCTTAAAATACGCAAGCTTACCGACCAGCTTAAGGAACTGAAAAACGCTTTTTTCGGCAAGAACAAATGAAGCGGGTATTTGGAATTTTTTTGTTAAAGAATTAAAATTATGTTTTTTGACAGATAAAAATTATGTTATAATTTATTTATAAAATCAAATAAAAGGAAGTGAATTTGAATGCGCGAAGTTTATGAATTTTTGAAAAAATGCGGCACATATTATTTGGCTACGGCTGAAAACGGACAGCCTAGAGTGCGCCCCTTCGGCACCGTTGATATTTTTGACGATAAGCTGTACATACAGACCGGAAAGATTAAAGAAGTGTCGAAGCAAATAGGCAAAAACCCTAAAGTGGAAATCTGCGCTTTCGACGGCGAAAAATGGCTTAGGCTTGCGGCGACGGCCATTGAGGACGACGCGAGAGAGGCCAAACAGCATATGCTGGACGCCTATCCGATGCTTAAAAGCCGTTATTCTCCCGACGACGGCAACACGCAGGTTTTATATCTCAAGGACGCCACGGCGACTTTTTCGTCGTTTACGGATAAACCCAAGGTTATAAAGTTTTAATTGCTTATAAAAAAATCGATTTGGGGCGCGATGCCTTAGACATTCTGATTTTTCATCCCTTTTCAAAAAATTATCGCTTCTGAATGGGATTCAGGATTACGGGTGGCTCTTTAATTTATAGTAATACAAAAAGCGGCGTATCCGCCGCTTTTTGTTATGCAGAAAAAATTTATAATTACCTCGGATCATTTTCTCGAAACATTTAAATTCTAGCTTTTCGTTTCCTTACGATTAGTTTCCTGAATTCCTCAAACGCGAGCAGGATTATCGGGCAAGCGAGCAGAAAGAGGAAATCCGTACCTTTGAGCGGCGCGGTGTCGAAAATAGTTTGCATGAAGGGCACATAAACCAATGCCAATGCTATAGCCAGTTCGGCAAGGATGCCGATATATATCCACTTGTTTTCGCTCGCAAAGCTTTTGTAAAACGGGCGTGTTTCGGAACGGCAGGCAAACACGTTGCCTATCTGGCAGAATATCACGCCCATCAAAGTCATCGTAGTGGCGTGGGCATAAATTCGCAGCACTTCGCCCGATGCTGTGGCGTTTACGATTGCGTCTTTCAAACCTACGAGCTCGCCGACGCCGATTCCGTTTAGCGCGAAGGACAGCAAAAACAAGCCCATCGACACGGCGGCTTCGATTACGCCCAAAAACCCGTATGCTCTGAGCAGAAGCTTTTTGTCCAACAGGGCTTCGGTTTTTTTACGCGGCGGTTGGTTAAGAAGACCTTTTTCGGGCCGTTCCGCGCCCAGCGCGAGCGCGGGTAAAAGGTCGGTACCGAGGTCAATCGCCAAAATCTGAAGCACTGTGAGCGCGGGAGGAATGCCGAAGAGCCCCATTGCTATAACGGGGACCATTTCGGCGACGTTGGACGCCAGAATATAAGTCATAAATTTTTTGATATTGGCATAAATTCCTCTGCCCTCTTCGACCGCCCTAACAATCGTGGAAAAATTGTCGTCTAGTAAAATCATATCTGCGGCGTCGCGCGCCACGTCGGTGCCGCTTTTGCCCATCGCTATGCCGATGTGGGCGGAACGCAGCGCCAATATGTCGTTTACGCCGTCGCCCGTCACGGCAACGATTTCGCCGAGCTTTTTGTACGCTTCTACGATTTTAAGCTTGTGTTGCGGCGTCGTGCGGGAAAATACCACCGGTTTGTCGGTGGAAAGCAGAGCCATAAGCTCTTTTTGCGGCATTGCTTCGACTTCCACGCCGTTTACGCTTACATAATCGTCCTTAATTATTTCGACCTGCCTGGCAATCGCGGCCGCTGTCAAGCCGTAATCGCCTGTGATTACGGTT
>DAITPX010000136.1:0-910 GCA_036833365.1 Clostridia bacterium
CGTAACGTTAAATTCCTTCCCCACTTCCTCCAGCGTGCGCGGCCTGCCGTCGTCTATGCCGTAGCGCAGCCGCAGCACCATTTCCTCTCGCGGGGTAAGCTTATGAAGCACGGTTATGAGCTGTTCGCGCAGCATGGTATACGCCGCCACGTCGCTCGGCGCGATGGTTTTGTCGTCCTCGATAAAGTCGACAAGGTGGCTGTCCTCCTCCTCGCCTATCGGGGTTTCGAGGCTGACTGGGTCCTGCGCAATTTTTTGGATTTCCATGACTTTTTCCGGGCTTATGCCCATTTCCCGCGCTATTTCCTCGGGCGTAGGCTCACGCCCCAGCTCCTGCAAAAGCGCCCGCGAAATGCGGATTTGCCTGTTTATGGTCTCGACCATATGTACCGGTATGCGTATAGTGCGCGCCTGGTCCGCGATGGCCCTCGTGATAGCCTGCCTGATCCACCACGTGGCGTATGTGGAAAACTTAAAGCCCTTGGTGTAGTCGAATTTTTCCACCGCCTTCATAAGCCCCAAATTTCCTTCCTGAATCAAATCCAAAAACAGCATGCCCCTGCCGACGTACCTTTTGGCGATGGACACGACAAGGCGCAGGTTCGCCTCCGAAAGCTGCCTTTTGGCGTCCTCGTCGCCGTCCTGCATTTTTTTCGCCAGGTCCGTTTCCTCCTCCGCGGAAAGCAGCGGCACCTTACCGATGTCTTTGAGATACATTTTTACGGGGTCGTCAATCGTAACGTCCGCAACCCCGCGCATAAGTTCCTCGTCGTGGGTCAGGACGTCCATCAAAAGTATATGGTTGTCCTCCAAAAATTTGTAAATGTCGGCGTTTTGCTCGGCGGAAACGTCCAGTTTTTCAAGCCGCATTTCGAGCTCGTCAACTTTGTCTAGGCAATATCAATATCAT
>DAITPX010000136.1:920-4078 GCA_036833365.1 Clostridia bacterium
CGTCAAGGTTCTCAAGGCGCGCTTCAAGCTCGTCAAAGGCGACGAACCCTTTTTTGTCGTTGATTTCCTTCATTTCCGCAAGCAAATCCGACAAGAACTTTTCAGTTATTTCCATCTTTATCCTCCGTCATATTTACTTCCTTTATCGTATTGATTTGGGCTGTAAGCCGCGTTATCTCCGCCAAAAGCCCCGTCTTGGCCGCGGGGTCGGGCGTTTGGTTATATTGGTCCGAAACCTCGGCGAGCCTGGCCTTTATTTCCTGCTTTTTAAGGTATGCCAGGCAGTCGGAAAAATATTCACGGGCCGCGGGTACGGTCAGGTCCCTGCTTAACACGCCCTCGATTATATCCTCGTCCCCCTCGGCGAGCTGGTACACCATGCTGGGCACGGGCGGCTTGTTTTGCCCTCTGCAACGGATTACGTAATCGAAAATTTCCTCCAGCGCGGCGTTGCCGTAGCAATAAGGCTTTTTGCCGTCCCACTCCCAGCCCGCGAGCGCCGCCTTCGCCACAAAGCACAGCGCCCTCAGGTGCGCCGCCATTTTGTTCCGGCGTTTTTGCTGAGGCGGCAAAACGGCTGTTTTTTCCTCGGAAACTGCTTTAGTCAAAAATTCCTTGGAATATCCCGTCTTAAGCGAAACCGAATTGAGGTAACTCTCGCGCTCTACTTCCTTGAGATTTCTCAAAATCGGCAGGGCGCTCTCCACGTATTTTCGGCGGAATTCCTCCCGCTTGGGCCCCTCGGGGTGGTTTATGTCGAATTTTTTTTGCAGCAGATTGAGCTTGTAGTCCACAAGCGGCAGCGCTTTGTCGATTTGGCGGCGGAACTCCTCCGCGCCTTTAACGCGCACAAAGTCGTCCGGGTCCATCCCGTCGGGCAGCGACATGACAAAAACGTCAAGCTCCTCCTCCCGCAAAATATCCAGGCCCCTCACCGTTGCCGCCTGCCCCGCCGTGTCGCCGTCGTAGCATATGTAAACCTCGCCCGCAAACCGACGCAAAAGCCACGCCTGCTCTTTGGTGAGCGCAGTGCCCATTCCGGCGACGGCGTTTGTAAATCCCGCCTGATAAAGCGCGATTACGTCCATATACCCCTCGACGACGATTATATTTTCAATTCTTTGTGTAGTTTTCAGCTTTTTTACGAGATTTATTCCAAAAAGGTTTTTGCCCTTTTCAAAAACGGGCGTCTCGCTTGTGTTTTTGTATTTCGACCTGTCGGCGTTTTTTTCCAGAATCCTGCCGCCGAACGCAACGACGTGTCCGTTGGCGTTCAAAATCGGCACTATCAGCCTTTGGTACAATACGTCGTAATATTCCTTGCGGCTGTTGACGTTGACGACCCCGGCTTTGGCCGCGTCCTCAAGCGAAAAACCCTTTTCGGCGAGCCTTTTCGGCAGTCCGCCGAAGTCCGGCGAAACGCCTAAGCCGAACGCAGTCCACGCGCTTTTTTCAATTCCGCGCCCCGTCAGATAACGGCGCGCCTCGCTCCCCTCGGGGCCGAGCAAGCATTCGTGGTAATATTTCGCCGCCGCGAGGCAAACCGCATAGCAAACTTCCTTGACGTTTTTTTCTTTGGGCGAAACAAAACTGTCGCCGCTGAAAGGCGATTCCATCCCCACCCTCTCGGCGAGCATGTTTACCGCCTCCTTAAAATCGAGATTTTCGACTTCCTGAATAAATTTTATTACGTCGCCGCCGCGCCCGCAGCCGAAGCAGTGAAAGGTCTGGTCCTCGCGGTCGACAAGCATGGACGGGGTTTTTTCGTTATGTATGGGGCAGCGCGCCCAGTAACGTTTGCCCTTTTGCTGGACGGCGGCGTATGCGGAAACGACGTCGACGATGTCGTTGCGCCTCTTAAGCTCGTCTATTGAATTTTCAAAAGCGCGTTTGTCCAATTTTTGCTCCTTTACCTTATATATTCCACATAAAAACTCTTTTTCCCCTATTTAGCGCGAATTTCGAGCGGACTTTTTTTACCGTCCGCCCGAAATTAAAGCTTTTAATGACTTAAATTTGCCCCGTTTTATAGGCTGAATCGCCTAAATTATAATAAGCCGTTTTTCCTATCCTAAATTAAAGCGCGAAATTCACAAAATTTTCCTTCGCCAGCTCATAATCGATTGAGGATTGGCAAACGCCGAGCCGGTCTTTCCATGCGTTAAGGTTTGTTCTGACCTTAGAAAATCCCAAAGACTCATAAACGTGCTGCGCGCGGAGATTTTTCAGGTTGGTGTCGAGGACGATTTTGCTTACGCCGCTGTCGAAAAGCGCGGAAATCAGCATGGAAAGGAAAATTTTGCCCAAGCCCTTATCCTGACGGGAAAAATCGCAGATTTTTATGCCTATTTCGGCGGCGCTTCCACTGATTCCATAGCTCATTTCGCCTACGGGCGCGCCGTCCAGCTCGATAATCAGCCTGCGGTAAGTTTGGTCGGTATCTTTCAAAAGGTCTTGGGCGATTTTTTCGGGCGTTGTACCCAAACCGTTCGGGAATCCCGCGTGCGCCATGACCTTGCCGTCATTCCACCAGCCGCACAGCAGCACGGCGTCGGAGACTGCGGCATTGCGTATCGTCAGATTTTTGTAATTTATTAACATATTTTCTCCGTTTTAAGGGAGAGTTACAATATGGTCGCCCTCCCGTTTAATGTTTTTAGCGAAAAATATGTATTATTCATTTTTCTTGCCTCCTTTTTGTTTAATAGCGTCCGAGCGCTTCGACAAAGTTAAAAATTAAATTCATTTTAATCCGCGCACCCTTTTGCGGCACGCGAAAACGGACGCTTGCACACGATTATACCATCATTCCGCCGTTTTGTCATTTTTAATATAAACTTTTTAGTCAAAAATGAGCTTATTTTTTTAAATATTGCCGCAAGCATTTTTTGAGGCGTACCCAACGGCCGCCTTGAAGCAACCGACCTTAAATTTTTGATAATAATTTCTTATAAAATGCTATGAATAAATTTATTCTTGAAGTATAAAATACACGCGTTTTTCACAATAGCGTCACGGAAAAAACACGCAAAAACCCCTAAAAACGTGAAAAAACCGCAAAAAAACGCGTTTTTTTCGCATCGTTTTTCACCGTTTCAGGTCTTTTTTTAGGTTAACTTTGTCCTCGCGATTCGTTACGTTTTTCCTCCGCCGCCTTA
>DAITPX010000137.1:0-4067 GCA_036833365.1 Clostridia bacterium
GCGATATAGACGATAACCATAATATTAGCATTAAAAAAAATCCGAAAAATATGCGCTTTAACCTAAAGGCGGAACTTAATCGTGAAATTGCGCAGTTATGGATATTATAAATTATCAATAATTAAAAATTAAAATTGAAACAGACCATCCTCATTTACGGCGCACTAAACTCATAGAAAAACGGCGCCCCCAATATCTAGGCGCCTGATGAAAAAATTGTTAAAATCAAATTCCGCATTTACGGCGGAGGCAGATAAGATTAAATTTATAAAATTTTACGGCTGACCGTAAGCGGCGCAAGTTTAATTTTTTCCCGTGAAAAATCCAAAAACTCACTCGATTATATCGAATTTCTCCCCTTTCAAAAACTCGGGCACCTCTTCCTCAGCTTTAAAATTTTTGTCGCGGTTGCTTTCGTACAAATCGGTTTCGGGTTTTATGTCCGCCGAAAAGGTTTGTATGCGGTTGACCAGTTCTTCATAGCCGGGCAGGTCGTCGATATTCCGCATTGAAAACCGCTTCAAAAATATATCCGTCGTGCCGAAAAGCAACGGCTTGCCGATTGCGTCCTTGCGCCCAATCACCTGCACCATGTTGAGCTTTTGCAGGGCCTGAAGGGCGTAATTGCAGTCCACCCCCCTTACTTCTTCTATCTCGAGCCGCGTCACGGGCTGCTTGTACGCCACGATTGCCAGCGTTTCCAGCATGGCCTTGGTCAGCTCTTTTTCGCGGATAGGGTTAAGCACCCCCGAAACGTCGTCGATATAGTCGGGGTTGGAGGCGAGCTGAAGCTTGCCGTTGAATTGGAGCAGGTTTATGCCCGACACGCCGGAGTAACGGTTTGTGAGGTCGTATACGGCGTCGTCGAGCTCCTTGCGGGTAATATTGAGCTTTTCTGTTATTTCTTTCTCCTCTATTTCTTTGCCCGCGACAAACAAAATAGATTCGATAATATTAGCCAAGTTTTTCTTCATATTCCATAAAGTCCTTTTTGCCGTTTTCTAGGAGCGCGACCGTGATGCTGTCAAAGTTCTCCGATTGTTCGGCATGGACGAATTGCATTTTTATAAGCTCCAGCAAGGCGATAAACGTCACCACGACCTCGGCGGGCGTGCACGACTCGTCGCACAGCTCCAAAAAATCCAGCGGGCTCTTCCCGAACAGCTTTCCCCGTATGTATTTTATTTTGCCCGCGACGGAAAAGCTGTCTTTTTTTATCTGCTTCGGGTTGGCCTTTTCAAGCTTGTTGAGCTCCAACCGGCACATTATTTTGGCGAAGGCGTCCAAAAGGTTGTCCAGCGATATATCCTTTACCTTATATACAATCTCGTCTATTTGGGGCGACGGCTCGCGGAACAGCCTGTCGACGTTTTCTTTGACCTTAAGCCGCTCGCTCAGCTCCTTAAACAGCTTATATTCCTCTAGCTGCCTGATAAGCAGGCTTTCCGGCGTGTCTTCCGTCGAATTTGTCGGGATAACGGGCAGCAGCACGCGCGATTTTATCTCCAAAAGCGTTGCCGCCATGTCCATATATTCCGTCGCCTTGTCGAGGTCGAGGGTGTCGAGCGCCGAAATGTATTTCAAAAACTGCTCCGTAACCTGCGAAACGAAAATGTCCTTGATTTCTATTTTTTCCTCTTTGACAAGGTGCAGCAAAAGGTCGAGCGGTCCGTTGAAATTCGTTATCGCAATGGGCAGCCCCTCCTCACCCGCGGCAGCTTCTATCGCGCCGTTCATGCAAGCCCCAACAGCGACCAAAAACGCCCGTAAAGCCACTGGATTATGCCCTGCCCGAACTCGATATAGCGCGTCAGGGGCGAAAAATTGCTCGCAAACGGAACCGAGGACATAACGAGCAGCGCAATCAATATAATATAGCTGTATTTTCTCAAAAAGACGACCACCCTGTTGTAGGGCCCCGCCAGCGTGGACAAAAGGTTGAACCCGTCAAGAGGGGCGAGCGGCAGTATGTTAAAGAGCGCGAGATTGATGTTTATTATCACCGAATACAGCAAAAAACCGTAAACCCAAGTCAAAACCGTTTCCGCGGCGCCCGTCAAAGCGGGGTCGTAAAGCGCGCCCAAAACGAGCCTTTCCAAAGGAAACAGCAAAAACGCCAACGCAAGGTTTGTCAGAACGCCCGCGACCGAAACCCAAATCATGCCTTTTTTGTAATTGCGGAAGTTCCGCGGCGAAATCGGGACGGGCTTGGCATAGCCGAAGCCCAAAAGCACCAGCATCGCAAACCCCAGCAGGTCGAAGTGTTTGACGGGGTTGAGTGACAGCCTGCCCATTACCTTGGCGGTATTGTCGCCGTTCCAAAGCGCGGCGTAGCCGTGGGCTATTTCGTGCAGCACGATAGCAAAAAAAATCGCCACAAGAAAACTTGTGCCCAAAATCAACGCCTGTTCGAGGGTCTGAGCTTGAATTATCAGTTGAATCATAAATAAAACCTTTGGGTTTATTTTAGCAAAACCGCGCCGAAAAGTCAATAACACGGGCGGCTAAATAAATTCCAAGCCGCCCGTTATTTTTTAAATTATTTCCTTTTTATCCGATTATATCCAAAATATAATCCCAGTAGCTCTTTTTCGCCACGTCCTCGGCCGCTACGAGCTCGCATTCGGCCACCGTTGTTCCGCCTCTTACGGCGTACGCCCTGCCGACCTTGTCGCCTTTCTTTATCGGCGCGCGAATTTCGTCAAGCTCGACAATCACCTCGGCCTTGTCCTGCCCCCTCTTGCCGAAGCAAGTCAGCTTACGGTCGGGCACATAACGTACAACGGGGCTTTTGCCGCATTTTATCGGCGCCTCCGCAACGTCGCCTGCGTCCATAAGCACCTGGTTTTCATAGTTTGCGAAAGCGTAGTTGAACATCTGCGAAACCTCGGCGAAGCGGTCTTTGCTGCTGATTGCGCCTATAACCACCGAAATATACCTAGCGTCGCCGCGTTTGGCCGTTGCGCACAGGCAGTGCATGGCCTCGGCGGTAAAGCCGGTCTTGCCCCCGTCGCATCCCTCGTAAAAACGCACCAGCTTGTTGGTGTTGGTCATGCCCGTTATCCGCCCGTCGGGATGTGTGTAGTCCTCCATCCAAGTCCTCGAGTGCCTAAAAAAGTTTTCGTGCCCGATAAGCTCGCGGAACATAGTCGCCACGTCCAGCGCGCAGGAAAACTGGTTTATCGCGGGCAGCCCCGTGCAATTTACGAAAAAGGTGTTTACAAGCTTAAGCTCCTTGGCCTTTTTGTTCATCGCCTCCACAAAAATTTCGGCGCTGCCGTTTATGTGCTCCGCCATGGCGACGCAGCTGTCGTTAGCCGAACAGATTATGATGGATTTTATCAAATCCTCCGCCTTGTGCGTCGTTCTCGCGTCCAAAAAAACCTGGCTTCCGCCCATAGAAGACGCTCTTTCGCTCACCACGACGTCGTCGTCGAGCTTTATCCTGCCGCTGTCCACCGCGTCGTATATACACAACAGCGTCATGATTTTAACCATGCTGGCAATGGGCCGCGCCTCTTGTTCGTTGCGGTTATACAAAACCTCCCCGCTGTCGTATTCCATAAGCAACGCGGATTTGGCCGTCGACGTTTGAGTGATGGTGTCGGCGCTGCACACCAACGGCGCGAAGCACCCCAAAACCAAAATCAAGCACAAAAAAAGCGTTATTTTTTTCTTCATCTCTATGCTCCTTACAAATTTCTCTTGTTTTTAGTATTTGTTCTTGGGAGCAAAATATACTTTGGCTTACGGCGGCCTGTCCGCAATGAAAAAGAACGGAAATTATTACTTTAATCCCGTTTGAAACCAAAAAGCGGCTTAAACGATTACCTAATAAGCTACTTTTAAAAATTATCTTAAATTTCAATTGAAAACGAAATAAAAAACGGCCCCTCGGCCGTTTTAGAATCAAAATAAAGTAAATATAAGCTCAAAACGGAGAAAACCACAATTCCGTTTCACCGCCGCTATTAAAAATTTCCAAAACCGCACCCCAAATTACAAAGTAATTTTCTTCCAAACCGACTTTCCGTTTTGCGGCAGGGCGAACTGCGATAATCCTGAGA
>DAITPX010000138.1:0-3994 GCA_036833365.1 Clostridia bacterium
CGAAAGGCGGCACGTTGAGGCTTTCGCGGGCGTCGAGCTCCACGGTTATTTCGTTTTCGCCCTTTTTGGCGGCTTTGGTTATATCTAAGCTAAAAGCGGTATACCCGCAAAAATGCTTGCCCGCGAGCTTGCCGTTTACAAAGACTTTCGCGGCGTGCGCCGCCCCGTCAAAGTTAAGGTACAGGTTTTCGCCCTCGGCCTGTGGCGCGTACTCGAAGGTTTTTTTGTAGTATCCCACAAACTGGTATTGCTTTTCGTCGGTGTAGTTGTACGGCAGCGCGACAAAACTGTGCGGAATCCTAACGCTTTCCGCGTCGGAAAAATCGTCGGCTTTGGAAAAAAGCCAGCCGTTGTTAAGGTCGATTCTCATTTTTTACCATCTCCTAAAAATTTTCTCAGCCGTCCAGCGCGGAAAAAATGGCCGTCATACGCCTGCCGAACGCCTCGAGCGCGATTTTGCAATACTTACCGAAAAGATGCACGCTATCGGCTCCCACAAAATCCGAAACGCCCTTGAGCATAACGCAGTGTTTTTTATGGAAAGCGCAAACCTGGGCTATTGCCCCCCCTTCCATTTCCCTCAGCTCCGCGCCGAAGTGCTTTTCTATATACAAAGACACCTCCTCCGACGCCGTAAACCTGTCGCCCGTAACGAGCCTTGCCGAAGGAAACAAAGCCGACAGCTTTTTCGTATAAGGGCTTGTCAAATCGACATAAACCATCTCCAGCCCGTATAAAAACCCGTGCGGCATGTCATCAACTTCCGTCGTGTCAAAGTCGTATTGCGCCGCCGCCGAAACCAGATAAATTTTCCCAAGCTCTACTTTGCCCTTTACGCCCCCGCACACGCCGAGGTTGACAATCACGCCGATTTCCTTATATGTATCCAAAAGGTACTGCGTCGCCATCGCGGCGTTGACTTTTCCCACTACGCTTACCGCCAAAACGACTTTTTTGCCCAAAATTCTCCCCGTGTAAAACTTTTTCCCGAACGCGGTAAAAGTCGTTTCGACATCGATATGGTCCAAAACGGCCTGAGCCTCGCTTTCCATAGCGCACACGATTCCAATCATAACTTTTTGCTCCTTAACTTTTGAAATACCGGCAATTTATCTTTTTTTCAAAACACTAACAATACAGATTTTATCCTCTTGAATCTTGCTTTTTGTCTTTCTAAGCAACCCGACCTGATTTTAAATTAAATTATTTATCGCATAGTATCAAAATTAATTCCGTCAATTTTGATATTTCGGGTTTTCTCAAGCAACTTTTACATTTTTTCTCGGCAATTTTATCTATTTTGCTAAACAAAGCCCTTATGTAACATTTGTTGTGTTATATTAAACAAGTGCTTTGTCAATTTTTATTATTCGTTTTGCCGAAGCAATTTTCGATGCACGTTATTACAAAATATAACTGCCCTCTATATGCGTTTATAATTTGCGCGCCGCACATATTCTTCAATCTTTTTGCTTTTTTCAATGAGGACTAATTAATTGACTTCCAACTTATTTTAAATAGAGCCGTTTTATAAATTACTCCAAGTTTTTCGCAATACCGTCCGCGTTTAGTCAATGGATATTTCCGTCCTTTGCCGCGAATTTTCCGCCAAGCAAAAACAAAACGCCGCTCACGCTTCGCATTTATTAAATCCATCAAATTATACCAAAAACTCTACCAAAAGTAAAGCCGAAAATTTTTCCGCGCCCCTCCCACTTAAATGATAACGCAATTATGCTAAAGTAAAATGAATTTCTCTTTTATCGGCTCGTATCCCCTAACGGTCGGAATTGTTTATATCTTAACTTTTCACGGCAAACATTAACAAAATTTTTGTTTCCGTAGAATCCCCGCCCTAAATAGAAATTTTGCGGCGCCCGCCTGCCCAAAGGCTAAACCGCACGTCTTTTGCAAACATTTGACAAAACCGAAAGAATATAGTATATTAACACTACAAAAGACTTTTTATCTTTTTTGAGCCAAACGGGGGTGTTTTCAGATTCGCCCGTCGCGTCCGAGGGATGAAAAAGCGTGCCGAAGCCGTCCGAATCTTCGTTAAAAGCGGACAAAAAATTAAACGCTAAAACAAATAGTGTAAAAACCGCAAACGTTCGTTTGTCGGCTTGCGCTGCTTAATTAACTAAGTAGTCCGCCGCCCTGTCATTCCGTACGGGCAGCAAGCGGCGTCAAAAGTACGGAGAACTGGATTTGCGCGCCGGCGAACGCGCATTTCCGGTAAATTTTCGCCTTGTCGGCGCGGCCGTTTTGGCTGTGGGGCGCCAGCCGAGACCAATTCAAACAACCTACGCACGTAGAAATTTCGTTTGTCGCGCGGTGGTACAGGGGTGCAAGTCCCCTCACCTCCACCATCTATCAAGTGAAGTAGATACAAGGCCAGTCTTTCGGGACTGGCTTTCCTTGTATCTACGAGGAAGAATTTTGCGCCCTCACGCCGCATTTGTCGCACTTGTAAGGTTGGATGTGATATATTACCGAAAAGCAGAAGGTGAGCTTATGAAATGGCATGAACTTTTTCCGAGTGATCAAGAACCCACATTCGAGGATATCGCCGGTTATGTCGGGACAGTCAGAGGTTTGTGGCTATCGCTGATCTCTTATTTTGAAACGGCATATATGGCGAAGCCGAAACTGGCGTATAGCGGTTGCAGCGGAATGCCCGGCTGGAACATAAAGTTTCAGAAAAGCGGACAGGCGTTTGGGACATGGTATCCTCATCAAGACGCTTTTTATGTTATGATTATTATCAGTTATAAGCTTGATATGGAAATGGAGCGAATCCTGCCCGAATTGTCTGAGTATACGGCTGATTCATACCGTGTAGCCGGTGATTACATGAAGATCGGGAAATGGTTAATGCTAAAAGCTGACAGTGAGCAGATATTTGAGGACTATAAAAAGATTGTCGCAGTTAAATTACCGCCTAAATTTGTTAATGTCAATTGCAAATAAGCGGCACCTTTTTTACCAAACTTTCCAAAGATCATTGCCATCTATACTGAGGGTTTTTTCTTATTTATTAGTTCTATACCCCTATTGCCTTGTTGAACATAAAATGTTATAATGATTTCGCTAAACTTGTTTGATGTTATTTTATTAATTTAATTATTTTTGTTAATTGTCGTATTAGTTTAGGAGTTAATGGAATATGCCTTATTATGGCTAATTTCAAGTACTCAATTTTATAAGAAATGGAATATCATTATATGAAATAACTTTCTGCTTTTGCGTATTAGAGTTGGGTGCAGAAATAAGAAAAGACCATTTGATTGGATAGTATTAAGTATAAATACCTTGAAAGATTCATATCGATCATCAAATGGATAAAAGCACGGTTGCTACGTTTTAAAAGGAGGAATATTATGTAAAAAAATTATTGAACAGTACCAAATTGATAAGAAGGTTTATAACCTAAGTGTTTTGGCAAAATAGCAAAAAAATGAAGGTGGTTATTATGAAAAAAGAAACGTATTGTATGTGTTATGCTCGCATTATTGCTTCTATTATTTGTACCAAAAGTTAATGTTTTTGCTGATGAAGCATCAAACGGCGATCAATCTGGTCAAACTGTATCATCACAAGATGATGATAACAAGAAGGTCGATAAAAATTTAGAACCGGCATTCGGTGAATATGAAATTTTATCTTCTGCCGCATCCTCTAGCGGGGATTCATATGAAGCAACAATTCCTTTCAAAGTGCATCCCTGATTTTTCAAGCGCCAAGTGGTACTCCTACGAACTATAGTAGGAATATCAGAGCTACTCTCCATAGAGAAACATGGTTCTGGGGGCTTATTAAAAGAGAGATTGACGAGGACTATTACAGATTTGATGTGTTTGGCGAATCTACTGTTACTATCAATTTGACGAATATCCCGACTGATTGTGACTATTGATATGAAACTTTTTATGTATGATAACATTCGTTATGCGGACGACACAGCACTATAATCTATCGTTAAATATTCAATGAT
>DAITPX010000139.1:0-3993 GCA_036833365.1 Clostridia bacterium
CAAAAAAACGTCGCCCGAAGAAACGCGGACGGACTTGATTTCCATTCGCGTTTGCCCCGCAAAAACGTTTTTGATTTGTTTGAATTGTTCCGGATTGTCCAAAAGGCAAAGGACTTTAAGCTCGCCTTTTATGCCCTGAGGCTTCAAAACCGTGCCGACTAAAATTTTCATAGCGAAGAGGCGTTTTGCTTAGTCCGCCACTTCGACTATGTACTTTTCGCCGCGCTTAATCGAAACCGCTTTGGCAATCGTGCGGATAGCCCCCACGATTTTGCCCTTTTTGCCTATAATTTTGCCCGTGTCGGCGGGAGCGACCTTGATGGTAATCGTCGTCGTGCCGCCGCCGGAAGAAGAGGTGACGGAGACATTGTTTTTGTCCTCGACCAATTCCCTAACAATGTACTCGATAACTTCCACCATTATGCCTTGTCCTTTACCGTTTGTTTAGGCTGCAAAACGCCTTCCTTAACCAAAATCGCCCTTACCGTATCGGTAGGCTGAACGCCGTTGCCGACCCACTTAGCCGCTTTTTCTTTGTCGATTTTGATTTCGGCGGGGTTTTTAAGCGGATCGTAGGTGCCGATAAGGTCGATATAAGCGCCGTCTCTGGCCACGCGCGAATCGACCACCACTATGCGGTAGAAAGGTGTCTTGTTGTCCCCAAGCCTTGTAAGCCTCATTTTTACTGCCATTTTTTCTGTTTCCTCCCAAATTTTGTGTTAGTTTATTAAAAAGGAAGTTTTGCTCCGCGTTTTCCAAAACGTTTCATCATTTCCTTTGTTTGCTCGTACTGCTTCATAAGCTTATTTACGTCCTGAACGCCCGTGCCGCTGCCCGCCGCCACGCGCTTGCGCCGCGAATAGTTCAAAAGCTTGGGGTTCATGCGCTCCTCCGCCGTCATCGACTGAATTATAGCCTTGTTTCTGTAAATGTCTTTTTCGTCGATTTGCGCGTCGCCCAGCTTAAGCTTGCCCGCCCCCGGTATCATCCGGATAAGGTCGTTTACGTTGCCCATTTTTTTCATGGATTCGAACTGCGCCAAAAAGTCGTTGAGGTCGAAGGACGCTTCCTTAAGGCGCTTTGCCATTTCGGCGGCTTTGTCCATGTCTACGGCCTGCTGCGCCTTTTCAATCAGGGTAAGCACGTCGCCCATGCCCAAAATTCTGCCCGCCATGCGGTCGGGATGGAAGGCCTCGAGGTCGGAAAGCTTTTCGCCCGTGCCGCAAAACTTAACGGGCTTGCCAGTGACAGCCTTTACCGAAAGCGTGGCTCCGCCCCGCGTGTCGCCGTCGAGCTTGGTCATGATTACGCCCGTTATACCCACCGTTTCGTCGAAGGTTTTGGCAACGTTAACGGCGTCCTGCCCCGTCATGGCGTCCACCACCAGGAGCTTTTCGGTGACATCCACGGCTTTGCTTATGGAAACGAGCTCTTTCATCAGCTCTTCGTTAATATGCAGCCGCCCCGCGGTGTCCAAAATTACGGTGTCGAAGTTGTTTTTAAGCGCGAACGTCACGGCGTTTTTTGCGATTTTGACGGGGTCAACCTGCCCCATCTGAAAAAACCCGACGCCCGCCTTGCCCGCCACTATCTCGAGCTGGCTTATCGCGGCGGGGCGGTAAATGTCGCATGCGGCCAGGAGCGGCCGTTTGCCTTGGTTTTTTAGGTAAAGCCCCAGCTTGCCGCACATAGTCGTTTTGCCCGAGCCCTGAAGCCCGCACATCATGATGACAGTAGGCGGCTTGCTCGAAACGGCAAGCTTAGCCTGCGTGCCGCCCAAAAGCGCGGTGAGCTCGTCATTGACAATTTTTATCACCTGCTGGCTGGCGGTAAGGCTTTTCAAAATATCCTCGCCCACTGCTTTTTCGGTGACTTTTGCCACAAAATCCTTGACGACGCCGAAATTTACGTCGGCCTCAAGCAGCGCTATGCGGATTTCCCTCATAGCCTGTTTGATTTCAAGCTCGGTCAGCCGTCCCTTGTTGGACAGCTTTGAAAAAACATGGTTTATGCGTTCCGATAAAGTGCCGAATGCGGCCATAATTTTACTCCCGAATTAAAATCTCTCGGCAAATCGCCCGTGAATTTTGTTTTTACAGTTATTTGGCGCGTTTAGCTCTATAATTCCGCCTTTCATTTTTGTAGCGCCTGTATCAAAGATTTTTATTTTTTATCCCGATTTACGGCGGCTTAATGCGCAAGGCTTTGCTTTTACTTTCTTGGCGGCGGTTTTTGCCGATTGTCTGATTTTAGAAATGCAAAGCCGCGTTGGTTTCTATTATTTTGCGCGGTCATATCAATGTATCGCGTGAATTGCTGCCTTTTTTAACCTTTCTGAGAAATTGTGCCGTTAAAACCCTTGTTTTTTGCCCGTTCGCGGCGCGCGTTTTGTCTGGTTTACGGTAAATATGCCTTTATGCTTGTCAAAAAATCTATTCCGACAGTATTTTTTTGATTTTTTCAGCCGCGGAGGAGATTTCTTCTCCCGCCTTTTCCGACAGGATTTTGTCTGCGAGCGCGGATATTTTTTCGCTTTTTTCTTTCAACCGCAGTTTTTTCTCAAAAGCCTCCAACATAGCCACACCTTTGTTTATCGCGTCGTGCACCGCTTGGCGCGTCACGCCGTGGATTTGGGCGATTTCCGACAGCGAATTGTCGTAATCGTAGTAGAGCCTGAGCATCTCGAGCTGCCTTTTTGTAAGCAGCCCGCCGTATAGGTCGCACAAAATAATTATGTCGACATTTGACAAACTCATACCCCCTGCCGCCCCGAAAAATCATTGGTGTAAAGCCGAAAAACTTTACACTGAAATAATACTAAATAACCCCCGTCCTTGTCAAGCGTTTAAACAAAATTTTCTATAAAGCGTTAGCGGACAAAAATAAAGAGTCAATTTGTCATTTAAAAGAGAAATTTTAACATTTTTCAGACGGCGAAATCTATAAAATCGAAGCCTATAAATTATATTATAAATATAAAATACACGGCATTTTCACCGGTTTATCACATAAAAAACACGCGAAAAACGTTAAAAACCCCGAAAAAACAGCTTAAAAACGCGTTTTTTCAATATAAAAAATCGTTTTTTTTGTCAAAAAAAATCCGCGGGCTATTTACCCGCATGTTAAATTTCCGTAAAGTAAAACTCAAACCGAAAATATTTAAATCTAAATATTCGCACGGCGGCGGGGTCGGAGTCCACGGAATGGCGGATTATGCGCCCGTCCGTTTTGCCTAAATTCCGAGCCGCTCTCCCTCGGTGCGCGGAAAGCGTCGACGGCGGCAACTACGGGGACGGACTACTAAAGTCTGAACTTATTTTTTCCGAATTGCTTATGTGGAAATAATTACAGCGGCGTTAAATTTTGGGCGTTTATTTTACGCCCGAACTTCGCACGCCGACGAAATTGCCGCGTCTATAATATTCCCTCGATAAAGGAATCGGCGTCGAACTCGATGAGGTCGTCAATGCCCTCGCCCACGCCGACGTAAAAAACGGGAACCTGACCGGATAAGGCGAATACCACGCCGCCCTTGGCAGAGCCGTCGAGCTTTGTCAGAATTATGCCGTCTAAGTCGATAGCCTCATTGAAAACGTCCACCTGAGCGACGGCGTTCTGCCCCGTAGTGGCGTCGAGGACTATGAGGTTTTTGCGGTCGGCTGAGGGGAACTCCCTGTCTATCACACGGTTGATTTTTTTGAGCTCCTCCATCAGGTTGACTTTGTTGTGCAGCCTGCCCGCAGTGTCCACCAGCACGACGTCGGTGCCCTTGCTTTTGGCGGAGGTAAGCGCGTCGAACACCACGGCGGCGGGGTCGGAGCCCTCGGAGTGGCGGATTATGCGCACGCCCGCGCGTTTTGCCCAGATTTCCAGCTGCTCTCCCGCGGCGGCGCGGAAGGTGTCGGCGGCGGCGACTACCACGCTTTTGCCGCTTTTGACGAAAATATTGGCGAGCTTGCCTATCGTGGTGGTTTTGCCCACGCCGTTTAC
>DAITPX010000140.1:0-3954 GCA_036833365.1 Clostridia bacterium
TTATCACGGGCGCGACGCCCCTTACCGAAATGCTCACAAACCCCGCGGGCAGCGGAGTTATCCCCAGCATGGGCTACACAAACCTCGACCTGTTTTTGGGCACGGGCATGGCGGGCAGTATAGGCGAAACCTGCAAGGCCGCGCTTATTTTGGGCGGGATTTACCTTATCGTTACGGGCGTTTTGGATTTCCGCTGGCCTCTCGTTTACCTTTTGACGGCGGGGCTTTTCACCGTCGCGCTGAACGGGTTTAATTTCAACTACTTTCTTCCCTCGGTTTTATCGGGCGGCCTGATGCTGGGCGCTATTTTCATGGCCACCGATTACGCCACAACCCCCGACACAAAGTCGGGCAACTACATATATTTTGTGGTGCTCGGGCTTTTGACCGCGGGGCTGAGGCAGGCCGCGAAGATGGAAACAGTGTCGTTTTCAATCCTGCTCATGAACCTTTTGGTGCCGCTTATAGACAAATATATTGTGCCAAAGCCCTTCGGTTTCAAGGCGCAAAAGGAGGCGTAAGCGAATATGAAAAACAAAACCTCTGCAAAAGCGGTATTGGCTTTGGCGGTAATCGCCGTCGTTTGCGTGGCGTTGCTTACCGTTTTAAACGATTTGCTTTACGTGCCTCCCGATATGGGCGACTTTCAAAAAGCGTACGAGGCGGAATACGAAGCCGTTCCCGTTAAGGACGTCGGGCTTTCGGCGGGAAAAATCACGCTGGCAGCGGAAGGAACCGACGGCGAAGGAACAAAGGTTGTCGGGCTTTATGTCGAAAGCGCGGGCTATGGCAAAGCTTCTTCCTTTACGGTGATAATCGTAATCGAAAAGGAAAGCGGCGTAATAAAAGGCAGCTACCTCAAAACGCAGGGCAGCACCGGCTCGGCTTACAATTACGACCCCGCGTTGCTGGGCAAGCTCAACGGAACGAATATAAAGGAGTTTTCACAAAGCCCCGACCTTATCGTTACTGGCGCGACAAACTCGTCCTACGCCGTTTTAAGCGCCTTTACTGCTGCGAAGGAATACTTCACAGGCGGGGTTGAAACCGAGATATATCTCGGGGAATATAAGCTCGCTTACCAAGCGGAATATTCCGGTTTAAAGATAGAAGAACAAGTATTTTCAGACGGCAAGGTGATTATGGCCGCAAGCGGCGTAGACGGCGGCGGCGCGGAGATGACGGCGCTGACCGTCGAGTCAAACGGTTACGGCAGGACTAGCGCTTTTACGGTGCTGATAGTCATAGAAAACGGCACGGGCTTAATCAAAGGCGCTTACATAAAAGTTCAGGGCAGCACCGGCCCGCGCTACGACTACAGCCAAGAGGCGCTCTCGGCGGTTTACGGCGCCGACATACGCCTCATAGAAGCGGGGCAGCCCGATTTGCTGGTGACGGGCGCGACGCATTCGTCCACCTCGGCAATAAACGCGTTTTTGACGGCGAAGGAATATTTTCTAAGCCAAGCCGATTAAAGGAGGAAATATGAAAGTAAAAAATATCGCTTTGGACGGCGTTTTCCGCCAAAATCCGGCGCTTAAGCTCGTTTTAGGCACGTGTTCCATATTGGCGCTATCCACCGAAGCGATTAACGGCCTCGGAATGGGCGCGGCGGTGACTTTCGTTTTGATATTCAGCAACCTCGTCATTTCGCTTTTGCGGAACGTCATTCCCGACAAAGTGCGTATTCCGGCGTTTATATTGATAATCGCGACTTTTTCCACGGTCGCCCGTATGATTTTGATTTATCTTGCAAGCTTTTCACCCGTAATGAACGGAATTTACGAGGCGATGGGGGTTTTTCTGCCCCTTATCGTGGTCAACTGCATAATTTTGGCGCGCGCCGAAGCCTTCGCCAGCCACAACACGGTGGGTTCGTCGGTGCTCGACGGGCTTTTTATGGGTATTGGTTATACGTTGGCGCTGACCCTTTTGGGAGTGGTGCGCGAAATACTCGGCAACGGAAGCATTTTCGGCGCAACGCTGTGGAACTTCAAAATCGAATTTTTCGCGCAGCCCGCGGGCGCGTTTATGACTTATGGGCTGTTTATCGCGCTGTTTACCCGGCTTTATGACGCTTTCGAGCGCAGAAAAAAGCTCGGTGCCCATGCGCCGCGCCTCGAAACGAGGGAGGTGTAGGCTATGAATGTTTTGGCTTTGGCTTTGGCGGGAATATTCGTCAACAATTATCTTGTTGTGCAGTTTTTGGGCATTTGCCCTTTTTTGGGGCTGTCTAAAAAAATCGACAGCGCTTTGGGCATGGGCATAGCCGTCACTTTCGTCATGGTTTTGGCGTCGCTTGTCACTTACCCAATCTACCGTTACCTGATGGTGCCTTTCGGCGTGGAATACCTCGACGTCATAGTGTTTATTTTCATTATCGCGAGCCTGGTGCAGATTTTGGAAACGGTTATCCGCAGGGTTTCGCCTAACCTTTATAAGGCTATGGGCGTTTACCTGCCGCTTATAACCACCAACTGCGCGATACTCGGCGTCGCCCAAATCAACCTTACCTACACCCTTGTCACGGGCGTGTTTTCAGCCGTCCTTAACGGGCTTTTCAGCGGGCTGGGCTTTACCATGGCAATCGTTATTTTGGCGGGGCTGCGTGAAAAGCTCGACAAGCTCCCCATAGCCAAAAGCCTGAGAGGCTTTCCCATTTCAATGCTTGCGGCGTGCATTATGGCCATGGCGTTTTACGTATTTAAATTCATAACGATTTAAGGGAGGGAAGTCTTTGCTGCTGTTTATGAGAGAAATCAACTGGCCCGTCGTCGGCGCCGCGGTCGCGGCTATGCTGGCGCTGGCGTTATTTTTCGGGGTTATTATAGCTTTGGTATCCAAGCTTGCCGACAAAAAGGGCGACCCACGCACAGCGGAAGTCAAGGCAAAGCTTGGCGGCGCCAACTGCGGGGCCTGCGGCTACGCCGGCTGCGAGGAATTCGCCAAAGCGCTTTGCGAGGGTGGGGCAAGCATCGAACTGTGCGGCCCCATGAGCAAGCAAAACCGCGTCGAAGTGGCCAACATTTTGGGCATACATTACGACGGCGTAGGGGATACCCGCATAATCGTTTCGTGCGAGGGCGGCGTGCGCTGCCTCGACAAGTTCGAGTATCAGGGCTACGGCGACTGCGCCAGCCAGCAATTGCTCGCCGAAGGGCGCAAAGCCTGCCCGACGGGCTGTCTGGGCTCGGGAAGCTGCGTCAAAGCCTGCCCGGTCGACGCGATAGACGTTTGGGACGGGCTGGCCCACATTATGGATGAGCTTTGCATCAAGTGCGGCGCCTGCGTCGAAGCCTGCCCTAAACACATAATCAATCGGATTCCTTCCAACGCGAAGGTCTACATCGGCTGTTCCAGTCATTGTACCGGCAGGGAGGTCAAAGGCTTCTGCCCGGCGGGCTGCATAGGCTGCGGGCTTTGCGCCAAAAAATGCCCCGTAGGCGCTATTTCCATCGAGGAGCATCTGGCGGTCATCGACTACGCCAAATGTATCCGCTGCGGCGAGTGCGTGGGCGTATGCCCCGTCAGCGTAATAAAAAAACTTTAAAATACGGTGCGGGCGCGGACGCATGGCGAAAACCCGTTGCCGCAATAAAAACGCTAAAAATACGTGCGTAAAAAATTAAAAACGGCGTTCGTTCCGTTTACAAATGTGAATATTCCTCACGTTGCTTAAAAGCGACTAAATTATAACAAAATACGCCTAATTTTTTCCGAAAAGGGTATGTACAACTTGAATGTTATATGTTATCATAGTATATAAGTCAGATTAGGCTTTGCGGAGAAGCGCCTTAAGGAAATTTCTGCGCGGCCCCACACTAAGAAGGCCTTTTTCGGCGGCGTTAAACATAAAAAGAACAAACGAACAAAAGAAAAATTTTAACATTAAGTAAAAGCGGGTATTATAAGAGGTATGGAAAGAGTAGGTTTAATCGATTTAGGCTCAAACAC
>DAITPX010000141.1:0-3918 GCA_036833365.1 Clostridia bacterium
TTTTTGCTATAACTTTCATCAAATCGATGAATTCGTCGTTGTTGTTGGTCGTCATGAGCAGGTCGATAAGCTGCTCGGTGGCTGCGGAAGTATCGGTGCGCGAAAGGGCGCGCCTAATCATCCACATTGCCTCAAGTTGCTTTTGCGTCAAAAGCAGATCCTCGCGGCGGGTGCCGCTTCTGTTGAGGTCGATTGCGGGAAAAATACGGCGTTCGCTCATACGCCTGTCGAGATGGATTTCCATGTTGCCCGTGCCTTTGAATTCCTCGTAGATAATATCGTCCATCTTGCTGTTTGTGTCGATTAGGGCGGTCGCCAAAATTGTAAGGCTGCCCTTTCCCTCGACGTTGCGCCCTGCGCCGAAAAAGCGCTTGGGCTCCTGAAGCGCTGAAATATCGAGGCCGCCCGACAAAGTACGCCCGCTTTGCTCGGCGGTCTGGTTGTAGGCGCGCCCGAGCCTTGTGATGGAATCCATCAGTATCATTACGTCCTGCCCCTGCTCCACGCGCCGTTTGGCGTTGGTTATCACCATTTCGGCGATTTTTATGTGGTGTTCGGGGCCTTGGTCGAAAGTGCTGTACCAAACATCGCAGTCGACGCTTTGGCGGAAGTCCGTCACTTCCTCGGGGCGCTCGTCCACCAAAAGCACGTTGAGGTAAATGTCGGGATAGTTTGTCCTGACCGCCTGCGCGATTTTTTTAAGCAGCGTGGTTTTGCCCGTTTTGGGCGGTGAAACGATAAGCCCGCGCTGGCCTTTACCTATAGGAGCCACAAGGTCGATAAGCCTCAGCGAGTAGTCGGTTTTTTCGCGTTCGAGCTTTATGCGCTCGTTTGGGTAACAGGAAATCAAATCCTCGAATTTGGCGCCGTGCTTAAGCTCGCTGCACGGCACGTCGTTGACCGTGTAAACGTAAATAAGCGAATAGCAGCGCTTGTCCTTAAACAGCCTAGACTTGCAATAGATTTTATCGCCGGTCCTAAGCGACAGGCGCTTGATTTGCTGCGGCGGAACATAAATGTCGGCGAGGGTGTTGGAAAAATTTTCCATGCGCAGAAAGCCGTAGCCGTCGGGCATTACCTCGAGTATGCCCGTGGCGTTTTTGTCGTCGAAAACCGTTTCTTTCTGCACGGGCTCGGGCTTTTCCTCTTCCTCTATCCGAGGTGGTTCCTGGCTCAATCCCTTTGGCTGCGCATCGAAAATCCACTGCAAAAGTTCGTTTATGTTCACGTTGGTTTTTGCGGGTTTGCCTCGTTTGCTGGGCTTGCTGGGCGGCGTTCTGTTCTCCAAAACATCGAGCGCGCTTTGGATTAGTTCGGCTTGTTTGAGCTTTGTCGGAGCATGAACACCAATTTCACGAGCGACGTCCCTTAGTTCGTGAATATTGAGAGTTTCCAGCTTCTCTCTTTTTGTCATTGACATAGAAAACTCCTTTTGAAAAGAAATTAATAAATAAAAATATGTTCTGAATTTTTGGGGTTTACGGCCTGAAACGGCCGTTTTGCCGGGCTGCAACCGCCGACAAGGCTTTTAATAATAAATTCTATTAAGCCCGACGGGCGCGTTATGCCTTAATTTGCCTTAAACTTTTCCCGACGCTTAAAATTTTTTGCCGCGTTGTGCCTAATAACGCGGGAACACGCTTTTAAGAAAGGCTTTTTTTAGGTTTATGCGGGGCAAACAAGGATATTCCGTAGGAAGCTGAAAGCCGCTTTTGCGGAAAGCCTTTAAAAAAGCGTATTCAAAATGCAATCGGGATAGGTTTTAGCGTGAAACCAAATTTTGATAAACCTTAAGGATGTTTTTTAATTTGGCCGTACTGCGGTAAAAAAAGCTGTTGAAGCGCGAATAATAATCTTGCTTGAGCTAATTGTAACACAGTATAAAATATTTAGCAACCGCGAAGAATGTAAAAGACGCGATTTTTTTGTCGCGCCTTCTACTTTTTTTTCGAATTATATCACGGAATAGCCCTCTATGCCCTTTACTACCTTGAAAATGTCGCGTTCGACAAGGTTGTCGGCATCGATATAGATAAGGTAGGTGTCGTCGCCCTTTTCGCAGACGAATTCGTAGCAGCGGTATTCCTTTTGCCCGACGGGGATAATCGCCTTGTTAATCCCCACCACCTCGACGCTTTTTGTAATCTTCCTTATAGCGCCCTCAACGTTGGAGTAATCGCCGTCGATTTGCCTTTCGATGTGGTTGGCGAGGTAGGAATAGGACTCGAACCCCACGACCTTACCCGTTTCGGCGTCAAGCGCCACTTTGACCATGTCGGGATAAACTATCGTGTCGTTTTCGACGTAGCAAAGATTGACGTAAACGCGCCCTTCTATGGGCAGCGACGACCAGATGGCCTTTACGGGGAAGCCCAGCTTGCGCGCGAAGGTTTCGGCTTCCTTTTGGAAAGCGTCCATGTCCACGGGATTGTCGCTCGAAGGGGTTTTGACCATGCCCTGCCCGTCCATCTGCGCCACGCGCCCGTCGGGAGTCAGTGCGACCTGAAAGGTTTGGCCGTTGTTGGTGACAAGGTCGTAGGCGTAGACCGTCGTTTTGTTTTCGATTGTGGCCGCGTATTCCACGCTTGTCAGGTTGTAGTCGGAAAAAGCCTTGCGGATATATTTTTCGCCCTGCTCGAGAGAAATCTTTTTGCCCTGCTTAATCTGCTTTTGCGTCACAGCGTCTGAATAAGGCCCGTCGTAAACAAGCTGAGGATAGTCGAAGGTATTTTCGCCTATGTCCTCGGTGTTGACGGAAATCGAGCCGTTGCCCTCGCTGTCCTTTACGTTAACGAAAGAGGTCTGGCTGTCCATCGACATTCTGTTTAGGCTTTGGCTCAAAATGTCTGACACACCCTCCAGATAGGAAAGGTTGTTGCGGTCGTCGTTGGACAAAGGCGTGCCCCCCGCGAGCTTTTCGGACAAAAATTTGGAATAATCCGAAACCTGGTTGGTGTATTTAACGGACTTTTCCACAACACCGTTGTCGGCTATGGGCAGAAGCGCCAAATCGCGGTTTGCCGATTCCGCCGCGCCCTCCACCAATATCAGGAGCTTCTGCTGCTGACGCGTGTTGCTGCTGACGGAAATTTTGCCGAGGTTGGCGTTGATGTTTTTCATGCTGTCGGTGAGCTGGTAAAGCGACTGGCGGTAATAATCGTTGAGGCGCTGAGTCGCCTTGTCGCCCGCCTGAACGTATATCTGGCTTTGCCCCGCCGTTACCTGCGAATATATGCTCAGTCCCGTGGCCAAAACCGCCACTACGCTGAGAAAGATTATCCAAGTATTTTTAATTCTGTTTTTTGGCATCGTTTTGCCTCCTTTACACGCAGAACACGTGCTTGCCTATCGTGACAACAATGCGTTTGCTGCGTATCCATTGGTTTGTCGCCGTCGCGGGGTTGTAATAAAACAACGCGCCGTACGTCGGGTCCCAGCCGTTAAGCGCGTCCTGCGCCGCGCGGGTGCATTCGTCGTTTGTGCCGAGGTTGATTTGCCCGCCGCTGACGGCGGTAAACGCGCCGGGCTGGTAGATTACCCCCGCTATCGTGTTGGGGAAGCTGCTGCTCTTGACCCTGTTGAGGATAACGGCGGCTATCGCGACCTTGCCCGTGTAGCTTTCGCCGCGCGCCTCACCGTAAATGCAGCAGGACAGCAAATAAAGGTCGGAGGAGCTTGCGCCGCCCGAGGTGCTTGACGAACCGAGCGACACGCCCATTTTTGCTGCGGTAGCCCTGCCTACTATCCCGTCGGCGGTCAGCCCGTTTCTCCTTTGAAAATATTTGACGGCGGCGGCCGTTTTAGAACCGAATATCCCGTCGACGGAGCCCGCGTAGTAGCCCCAGTTTTTTAATTTGGTTTGAATCGTTCTGACCAAAGTGCCGCGGCTGCCTTGTTTTACAACCGCCGCGTCGACTT
>DAITPX010000142.1:0-3905 GCA_036833365.1 Clostridia bacterium
GTCGGGGTTTATCGGCGACGAATAATGCGCCTCGACGAGCGGAAAGCTCAGCACGTCGGTGGACGCGTCGATGGCGCGTGTGCTTGCGTTGAGCCTGCGGATTTCCTCCTCGCTCACGAACGTGACGGCAAGCTCTATATTTTGCGGCTGGTTTGTCAGCTTTGCCGCTGTGTTCAGCACTTTTTTTATAAAAAATCTTTCGGCAAGGCGCGCTGAGTAGAAATTTATTTTCATTTGGTCGTTTGGTCCTTTTCGGCGTTAATCAGTTTTGCTTTGGGGTATTTTATGCGGTCGTGGCGTATGCCCATATAAGTGGACAGTATCGTCGATTTTATTATGTTCAATTCGCGCATTGTGAGGTCGCATTCGGCGAATTGATTGAATTCCATCCGCTCGGTGACTATGTTGCCCACAACCTTGGCGGGGTCTTCGCGCGGCGAGGCCCTGAGCGCCGCCTCGCAGGCGTCGGCAATCATAAGTATGCCGTTTATTTTGCTTGTGGGGGTGGGGCCGTCGTAACGGTAGTCGTCGTAAGGCAGGTCGCCGTCGGTGTATTTTTTGGCTTTGAGATAAAAGAACTTAATAGGCATCGTGCCGTGGTGCTCGATTATCGCGCGCTGCACCTCGGAGGGCAGGCGGTTTTCACGCGCAAGCGCAATGCCGTGCGCGACGTGCTTTTTGATTGCTATAACGGACGCTTCGGGCGTCAGCTCGTCGTGCGGGTTGGCACCGCCGCTTAGGTTTTCGACGAAATAATTGGGGTTTTTGAGCTTGCCTATGTCGTGGTAATACGCCGCCGCGCGCGCCAAAAACGTGCTTTCGCCTATGGCCGCCGCGCAGGCCTCGGTGTAATTGGCCACAATAAGGCTGTGGTTGAAGGTGCCGGGCGCCTCCTCAAAAAGCCTTTTCAAAAGCGGTTGGCTTGTGCTGGTTATTTCGGAAAGGCGGAAATCCGTCGTGAGGTTGAAAACGCGCTCAAACAAAGGCACGAGGATAAACATAAACATAACGGAAAGTATGCCGCTCAATGCCGCCATAACAAGGTCGAGCCAGAGCCCCGCCCCCGAAAAACCGCCGAAAGCGAACTTGTCCGCGGCGGCAAAAAGCAGCGCGAAAACGCTCAGCTCGGCCCCCACCGTTACGTAACGCATGCGGTTTGACGACTTGCCCGACATAAACGACGCCACAACTCCGCCGTACACGCCGCCGAAAAGCGGGTAGTAAAGCTCGGGGCCCGGGGTTTGGGAAAACAGCAGCTGGGCGGCGAAAAACGCCAGGACGGCGCTGAGGTTTGTGAAAAAGCCTTCCTTTGAATCGGAAAGGACGGTGGCTATGAGCCCGCAAAGCGCGTAAGGCGCCAGATAAGGCAGCTTAAGCAGCTGCGAAAACACCACCATCAAAAATACGCACACCATGGCGGAGGACGCCAGCGCGCCGCATTTGCGCAGCGAGAGCGCCCCGCGCGAGCCGTAGAGCGTGTGGAGCGCGGAGCCTGCGCAAAGCAAAAAAAGCAATGCGGCGTAAGCCCACGCGCCGGCAACCTGTTTGCCCGCGGCGTATGAAAAATATACGACTGTATATATAAGCGCGTAGGAAGCCGCCAAAATCAGGACGGACAATATTTTTTTGCCGAAAAGGGAAATCCGGCGCTGTTTGTTACTCATTTTTTCTCCAGTTTTTCCGCCGTTTCATAAGCCTTGACTATGATTTGCACCAAGGGGTGGCGGACGACGTCTTTTTCCGACAAGGTCACTATCCCTATGTCGGGAATATCGCGCAAAACCTTGGCAGCGTGCTTAAGCCCGCTGGCCTTGCCCTGCGGCAGGTCGATTTGCGTAAGGTCGCCGTTTATTATCATTTTGCTGTTTTCGCCCAGACGGGTCAAAAACATCTTTATCTGTTCGCGGGTGGTGTTTTGCGCCTCGTCCAAAATGATGAAGGCGTTGGAAAGCGTGCGCCCGCGCATATAGGCCAAAGGGGCTATTTCTATTATGCCCTTTTCCATAAGCTTTTGGTATTGCTCCAGCCCGAACATTTCCTGAAGCGCGTCGTAAAGGGGCCTCAGGTAAGGGTTGACCTTTTGCTGGAGGTCGCCCGGCAAAAAGCCCAGGCTCTCCCCAGCTTCAACCGCGGGGCGGGTAAGGATTATTTTTTCAGATTTTTTGGAGCGGTAGGCGTTGACCGCCAGAGCCACCGCAAGGTAGGTTTTACCCGTGCCGGCGGGGCCTATGCCAAGTGTTATAGTCTTTTTGTTGATACTGTCGACATATTTTTTCTGCCCTACCGTTTTGCATTTGACGAGCTTGCCGCGGCTTGTCACCGCGACGACTCCGTGCAGCAGCTCGTCTATTTCGTCGAGCTTGTCCTCCTCGGCGGAGTCGCACATATATTTTACCCTTCCCACGTCGATATTGTCGCCGTTTTCGATGAACTTGCTGAGCTTGTCCACCACCGCGAGAGCCTTTTCGACGTTTTCCTCCTCACCGTAAAAATAGTTTTCCCCGTTTTGCGTGATTACGTCGATATTGAACGCCTTTGTAATTACCGATATGTTTTCATCCACCGCGCCGAAAATCTTTATCAAAGCGTCGACGCTGGGAACCTGTATTTTTTTGGTTGTTTTCGCCAAGTTTTCCTCCGTGCTTTTTATTCATTTCAGTCGGAGATTAACGTTTCTCCGATTACCGTTACAGTTATTATGTTTCCCGTTCTGTCAGTTAAAACCTCTTTTATGTCAAAATCCGCCGCGGAGCGCGCCATTTGCTCCGCCTGGCTTGCCAAAATCGGGTAGCGCTGCTCGAAAGTGTAGGCGACGGCCTTTGGCACCAGCTCATAATAAGTCGTGACGAGCGCCTTTATGCCAACGGGAAAAAAGACGTATTCGGCGGTTTCGGACTCGTAACGCTCAAAACCGTGGCTCCCGAAGCTGTCGGTCTTGCAACCCAAAACGGCCATTGACGTAAGCGTTTTGGCTTTTCCCGAGCGGACGTATTCCACGCCTACGGGGGAAAACTCTATCGAATGGCTGCAAGTGACGGTGGCGTATACCTCTCCGTCGGCGCGTACCCTTTCGGTGGTGCCGTTGGGGAAAGTTTTGACCCCCGAGATAAGCACCTGCCCCGCCTGAACCGTATCGCCTACCTTTACCCTTGGCGTGCCCGAGCGGCAGACTATGCGCGTGACTACGCCGCCTTTTTGCGCCAGAACGTCCCGCGGGCGGGTGTAGTCGACGATTTCCTTAGGCGGAACGCTGTCGATCAGCTTTACCTTCAAAGTCGAGCCGACGACGTCCACAATGGCGTAGCCGATTCCGTCAAGGTTGTTGACCAGGTAGTTTTCGAGGTTGTCGTAATCGACGCCCGTAATGCTTCTGCCGATATTTATACCATATTCGTCCAAAACGGACAAAACCTCGGCTTGGTCCAGGGTGGTTTCAATTTGTATGCTCAGGCAGAAATTACCGCCCAAAGCAAGCAGAACTGCCGCGGCCAAAACCGCCGCCGCCGCAATAAGGTGGCTTTTAACGCCCTCAAAGGCCTTTTTTATACCCAAATGCTCGACGGCTAAGACATTATAGCACTTTTTTTCTATATAATCAACTACCTTTGGGCTGTCGGAGGGGTTGACCACAAAACTGATTTCGTCCCTGCTGCGGCGGACGCGGGAGAGCCTTACGTCCTGCCTGCTCAGGTCGTTCAGGAGCGTCGTGTGGTTGAGCCCCTTTAAAGTATATTTTGTGCCGCTAGTCATTTTGCACCTCGCACGATGAAATTTTCCCCGTTACGACCACAAAATTTTTGGTCATTTGGGATATAGTCAGACCCTCGCCTGCAATATCTATAAGGCCGCCTTTGATTTTGAAAATCATTTGGGTTTTGTCGTATTTGCGCACGCCCTTGTGCCCT
>DAITPX010000143.1:0-3873 GCA_036833365.1 Clostridia bacterium
AAACGGCGGCGGCGGTTTACGCCGTTAATTCGGGCAAGCATATTTTGGAAATTTCATCGACGATAGACAGGGGCGATTACCCCAAGTCGGAGATGGGCAGAATTTACACTTTTACCAACGCCGATTCCGTCAAGCTTTACCGCAACGACAAATACGTCGGAGAATTTTTTCCCGACCGCAAAAAATCCCCGCATCTGGCGCACCCGCCGATATTGATTGACGACCTTTTGGGAAAAACAATCGAGGACGAGCAGGGATTTCACTCTGACAGCGCGAAACTGGTGAGAAAAATAATCGCGTTCGGCAGGAAACACGGGCCGGGCATGGTGCCTGTTAGGTTCGGCGCAGCGTTGTTGCTTTTGTGCGCGAGGGAAAAAATCAAGCTGCAAAAACTGGTGGAAATTTTGCTGCATTACGGCAGCGATGCGTTTGGCGGCGCTTTGACCTACCGTTTCGACGCCGTAAAAAAAGGCGAGGTCGTCAAGTCGGTTTTCAAGCGTTCGGCGGATTCGGTCAACCTCGACGTCGAGGCGGACACAAAAACGCTCGCCGAGGGCGGCACTTTCGATGTGGCGAGCGTGCGTATAAGGGCGCTGGACTCTTTCGGCAATCTGACCCCGTATTATATGGAGCCGGTGGAGCTGGCCGTTTCAGGCCCGCTGGAAATAATCGGACCAAGGATAATAAGCCTCAAAGGCGGGATGGGCGGCACGTTTGTGCGCACGACGGGCGAAAAGGGCAAGGGCAAGCTCACCGTCAAAGGCGCCGGCGGGGAGAAAGAAATTAAGTTTAGTATAGAATAGGGGAAAAACGGTTATTCCGGAGACTTAACTAACTTAATATATAAGTTCTTTATTTAAGTAATCCAAAAAACGATAAATCAACGATTTATCGTTTTTTGTGATTTTATAAATTTTTCTGTCGATTTGTGTTATAAATTTTATTTTCGTCCGTCAACATTCCTGACGAATACAGAAACATACGAAAAGGCGCTGAATTCGGCGGAGGCGAAAACCGAGCATCATTTTCTCATGCGGGAAAACGGTTTCGGCTTGGACGAAAAAATATTGGACGCGATAAAACCCGAAACCGACGCCGTTTTTTTGTGCAACCCCAACAACCCGACGGGGAAAACCGCCGAAAATGGACTGATGGAAGCGGTGTTAAAGCGTTGCTCGAAATTCGGCGGCAGGCTGTTTTTGGACGAATGTTTCAACGACTGGTTGGACAATCCGGGCGGTTTCAGCCTTGCCGACAAAATCGAGAAATCCAAAAATCTTATGATAATCAAGGCTTTCACCAAAAACTACGGGCTCGCGGGGTTAAGGCTGGGGTACGGGATTTGTTCGGACGAAAAACTTTTATCGTCGATGTCTTGTTTTACGCCGCCCTGGAACGTGTCAACCCCCGCGCAAATTGCGGGTATTGCCGCCCTGTCCGACCAAGGGCATTTTGAAAAAGCCAAGAAAACGGTGAAAGAGGAAAAACCCCGCATGGTTAAAGCCCTTGCCGAATTCGGCTTCGGGGTATACGGCGGCGACGCAAACTTCATTTTTTTCCGCGCGGAGAAAAACTTGCGGGAAAAGCTGCTCGCGCGCGGGATATTAATCCGCGGCTGCGGCAATTTTGCTGGGCTTGACGAAAGCTATTTCAGGATTTGCGTTAAAACGCGAAAGGAAAACGACACTCTCATAGAGGAAATAAGGAGGGTTTTATTTAATGGCTAAGCCGATAATGATTCAGGGCACTATGTCCAACGCGGGCAAAAGCCTGATTACCGCCGCGCTGTGCAGGATTTTCCGTCAGGACGGCTTCCGCGTCGCGCCGTTTAAGTCGCAGAACATGGCGCTGAATTCCTTTATTACCGAAGAGGGGTTGGAGATGGGGCGCGCGCAGGTCATGCAGGCCGAGGCCGCGGGCGTTAAGCCAACCGTCTTAATGAACCCGATTCTGCTAAAACCCACGACCGACGTGGGCTCGCAGGTGATAATCAAGGGACGCACTGCAGGCGACATGAGCGCCAAGGATTATTTTGTATACAAAAAAAGCCTTGTGCCTATTATTGCCGAGTGCTACGCCGCGCTTGCCGCTGAAAACGACGTTATAGTTATCGAAGGCGCGGGCAGCCCAGCCGAAATAAACCTCAAAAACGACGATATCGTAAACATGGGCATGGCTAAGCTTGCCGATTCGCCCGTGTTTTTGGTGGGGGATATCGACAGGGGCGGCGTTTTCGCGCAGCTTTACGGCACGGTGGAGCTTTTGGAGCCCGACGAGCGCGCGCGCGTAAAAGGGCTTGTTATCAACAAGTTCCGCGGCGACGCCGAAATTTTGAAGCCAGGGCTGGTGGTTTTGGAAAAGCTGACGGGAATCCCCGTCGCGGGGGTGGTGCCCTACGCTTACCTCGATATCGGCGACGAGGACAGCCTGAGCGAAAGGCTCAACGCGGGCAGACGGAAAAAACTTATAGACATCGCGGTGATAAGGCTGCCGCGGCTGTCCAATTTTACCGATTTCGACGTGTTCGGGCGATTCGAGGAGGTTTCGCTGAGATATGTCGCAAAGCCCGCCGAAATGGGCAAGCCCGATATGGTTATTATCCCCGGCACAAAAAGTACGATAGCCGACCTTTTGTGGATGAGGCAAAACGGGCTGGAAGCTGCGGTAATAAAAATGGCCGACAAGGGCATGCCGATATTCGGTATTTGCGGAGGATTGCAGATATTGGGGCGGACGATAGAGGACCCGGAGGGCGCGGAAGGCGGCGGAAAGGCCTCGGGCATGGGGTTGTTGGACATAGACACGCGTTTTTCAAAGGAAAAAATAATAAGACAGGCGTCGGGAAAAACAGGCGACGTCGGAGGGATTTTTTCGGCGTTAAGCGGACTCGGGTTTTCGGGCTATGAAATCCATATGGGCAGGAGCGCGTTTGACGGAACTGTCGTTCAGAAGGGCAACATATACGGAAGTTACATACACGGCATTTTCGACGGCAAGGGCATTGCCCAAGCGGTGGTAAGCGCCCTTGCTCAAAAAAAAGGAGTCGCATTGTCGGAACCCGAGTTTGCCGACTCAAAAGCGTATAAAGAAGAGCAGTACGACAAGCTGGCGGATTTGGTGAGAAAATCTCTGGATATGCGGCTGATTTACAGCTTGATTAAATAGGAGGGAAAGCAGAGTGGAGCGGATTGGGCTTATACATATCTATTGCGGGGACGGGAAGGGCAAGACCACTGCGGCGTGCGGTTTGGCGATTAGGGCCGCGGGGCAGGGTCTGCGCGTGCTTTTCGTGCAGTTTTTCAAAAAGCCCGTTTCGGGCGAAATAAATTCGATGGCAAAAATTGACGGGGTAACGGCGCTGCACGCGAATTGCAAGGTGGGGCGGTTTTCCAAAATGACCGAAGAAGAGAGGAACGGGGCTAAAAGCGAGTACGGCTTGCTTTTGTATAAAGTTTTCGGCCTGTGCGAAAATGGCGCGGCGGACGTTTTCGTGCTCGACGAGGCGGTTTCCGCCTGCAACCGCGGCATTATCGACAAGGAAGTTTTAAGCGGGTTTTTGTCAAACAAGCCAAAAAAACTCGAGGTTGTGTTGACGGGGCGCAACCCGTCCGCGGAGTTAGTCGCAGCAGCGGATTACGTTTCGGAAATAAAAAAGATAAAACACCCTTTTGACAGAGGCATAAAGGCCCGGAAAGGGATAGAGTTTTAAGAAAGAAGGGACTCTATTTTTCGATTTTACTATAGATTTTGAATTTTTTATTATTAAAAGTTTGTTCTTATAAATAAAACGTATTTGCCTATTCAAAACTAATTATTTCTATATATTAGAAAAATTTATCCAGTACCAAAATAAAAAATAATTATAATCACATA
>DAITPX010000144.1:0-3814 GCA_036833365.1 Clostridia bacterium
GTTTCCCAAAAAATTTTGTCCGCCAATTCGCTGCGAGCATTTAATATAATAGCCTCAAAATCGGCGTTTGTCAAGACATTGACGACGGTATCCGAAGCAATTTGCATATTTTGCTTCGCCTCGTCGCCGAACAGTTTGCTCAGCGTTTCCAGCGTGTCGGCGGTTGTGTGCATATTGCGCAGCTCTTCCCTTTCCGACTGAGTGTAAACGGTCAGCCCCGTGTCGAAATTACCTGAAAAAATAAATTCCGTAGGTATGCCCGCTATTCTGAAATAAATGTTGTCGCTGGCGTAACCCGTGTGGTAATAAGGTATCGTCCCGTCCGCAATAGGCAAAACATTCAGGTCTTTCCACAACGGTTTTTCATACGCCTTTTGTGAATAACCCAAGCCGTTTGCCAGCTCGGTCATTTTTGCGTTAAGCGCCGTCGCTTTGTCTTCGCCGAAAAAATACACCTTGTCGCCCATCGCCACACTATCGATATTGACCATCAGCAAAACGTTTTGCTTTTCGGCGCTTTTCATATCCGCCACATAAGACTGCGAACCGAAAAAGCCCTGTTCCTCCGCGCCGAACGCAATAAAAACAACGTCGTAAGCAAGGCTTTGCCCCACAAGGCGGGACGCGATATCCAGCATAACCGCAACGCCGCTGCCGTTGTCGTTTGCGCCCTCGCCGACCCTGACGTTGTCGTAATGCGCGCCGACGATAATCGTGCCAAGGCTTTGTTCGGAATGGTATTTTGCCACGACGTTTTGAGAATTTCTTAAAGCGTCGTCCAAGTCGGTAAAGGTGAAATCGTCAAGCGTTACGTCTGTAAAGCCGATTTGAGCGAATTTGTCCGCCAAAAATGCCGCAGCTTCCGTCTCGCCATCGGTTCCCGCAACGCGCGAAGGGCAAGCCTCCACAAATTCCGCCAAAAAATCATACACGGTATACTCATGCGTGTCGGCGCTGACGCCGAACGGCGCGGCCAGTATAACTATTGCCAATAGCAAAAATAATATCTTTTTCATATTTTAATAAAAAACTCCCAGAATCACTTGCAGCACGAAGAAAATCGACGCCGTCGAAAACACCGTCCTGAAAAAATACGCTTTGTTGCCGTCGGGCAGATATTTTTTGTCGACGAAACGGTAAAACAAAATAACCGCGATTACCATTCCTATGAAATCGTACAAAATCTTGCCCCAGCCGATAAACAGAGGCGAGATGAGGTATGTCAGTTTCAAAAGCCCGCCGATAAGGTTTTTCAGCGCTGCGAACAGCACGACGAAAAGGGTGATTTCTTTGACGGGCAGATTGTATATGCGCGCGTAACGGAAAATCCATCCTGCAAACCAAGTGATAATAACCAGCATAAGCGCCGCGCTCAAAAGGCCGTAAAGAACAACCGCCCATACGCTGCCGTAAACGTTTATGTCCAGTCCGTACTGCTCGCCCAAAATGACGACGGTGGAAGTGTTTTCAGGCCATTTGCCGAAAATGCTTGCGGCGATATAAGCGATTCTGACAAGCCAAAGCGTCAGGCCGTAGTTTTTTTTCAATAAATTCATAACAACCTTTTAATCTACTATTTTTACGAAAGCGGATTTTCTAAATCAAATCCGTTCAAAATTTAAATAATTTATAAATTCAGCAGTTTCAGGGCGACCATATTAAGCAGATTTTCGTCCTTTCCCCACGTTTTTTTGATTTTGCACTCCGCGTCCTCGAAAATGCCCAAAGCGTCTTTAAGCTGAAATTGATTGTATTTAGCCATCGTTTCTTGGGTTTTGGTAACGGCAAATTCCTTTACTCCCAAAAGCTCGGCCGTTTCTCCCGCCGAAAGCCCTTTGGTGACCGAAACATAATACATACGCCTATAAAAAGAGTACAACAGCGCTAACAGCGACGTAGGCTCCTCACCCGAGCGCAGCATGTCCGCAAGCATCTCCAGCGCCCCGCTCTTTTTCGCCGCGATTAGGTTCGCCAACTCGTAAACGCGGTATTCCATGCCCCTGCCAACAAGCTTTCCCACGTCTTCTTCGGTCACTATATCGTCGACAAAACCCGAGAGTTTTTCCGTTTCGGTACTTATTCTTGTCATATCGCCCAAACAGTATTCGACCAAAGTTTCCGCCGCGTCTTCTGCAAGGTTTTTGCCCAAAATTTTTGCCCGCACTTTTGCCCATTCTATCAATTCTTTTTTTGGCAATCGGGCGCAGTCAACCTTGACGACGGACTCAGGCAAAACGAAATCGGAAAACTTTTGCAGTATAAAAATCAAACAGCTCAAGTCGTTAGGCTTGGCACAGTATATTTCGATTTTTTCGCGGTCTTTTGGTGAAAAAAGGATTTTCTGCCCCGATGAAAAATCGGCTACGACGATTTTTTTCGGACTGCCGAAAGGTAAGCTTTCGCAGGCGTACAGTATATCCTCGGCTGCTGACTGCTCGTCGAAAGTGTTTACGTTAAACTCGGGCGTAACGACATCCAAGGCGGAAACGATTGTTTCGAGGGCCTTGCCCCTCAGGTATGCGTCCTCGCCCCCTATCGCCAAAACGGGATAAAATTCTGTCAAACACTTTTTAAGCGCCAAAAATTTAATCGTCATTCTAATCTACCACAACTATCATATCATTTTTGACGAAGAATGTAAAGTGTCCCGAGGTTTCGGCGCAAAGTAAATTTTTATCGGTGGTATAAGCCGCATACAGAACGATACTTTGCGGGAAAGCCTTTTTAATAAGTTCGGGTTCGTCGGAGGCGTACACTATATCGTAATCGAAATAACGCTCGGTCATAACAAAAGGATAAACGTTGGCGAGGATTAGGATTTTTTTGCCGCAAACCTCTATCGAATACCCGTCGAAACCCAAGCCTTTGTCCTTATCGAGCCGAATGTCCCCTCCGGCGCCGTCGGCGTATTGCACGTCTATGCCCGCAGCGAGCAGGATTTCATAATCGTCGTAAAGCGGAAAGCTTTCGAGCGAATAAATTTTTTTTACTCCGTGCCGTAAACAAAAATCCCTTGTCAATCCGGCGTCGAAGCCGCGCATATCCTCGACAAACACAAACAGCCGCTCAATTTTGGTCTGAGCTAGGTATTCGTCGAGAAGTCCGGTTTCGTATTCCGAACGAAAGCTGGCAAAAACCAGCGCGTCCCCGTAGCGGCAAACCGCCGCGACGGCTTTTTCGGGATAGGCGTTGAATATTCTGATTTCGTCATTAGGATTTTTCGGAAAGGTTCCCAATAAGCTTGCAAAAATCGTAAGCAACGCCAAAGCCGACACGGCAATAAGCTTTGGAAATTTACGCAAATTGACGTACCGCGACAAGGCGAAAAACGCCGCGAATAAAAATACCGCCCCGATCCCGAGCGACGGCATATTTACAGTCGCGAAAGAGACGTTCATTGCGCCGGCCAAAAACCGCGAGACAAAAATCAGTTTGTCGGGGACATAAAGCAAAAAGTTAAAAAAGGGCAGCGGCAGCACGCCTACTAAAATAATAATGAAAGCAGCGTTAATCAGAGGAATTATGATTATATTGGCAAAAATACCGACGAGGGACACTTCGCCGTAAAACAAAGCAACAAAAGGCAGCGCTCCCAGCGACGCGCCCAGCGAAAGGTAAACGCTCTGCAGAATTTTTTTGAAAAAGACGGGCATTTTTGGGGGCAATTTTGCGCCCAAAAACTCCGTCACTGTGGCAATGCCGAACACAGCTCCAAAGGACATTAAAAAGCCTCCTTCGAATAAATACAGAGGCGAAATAAGCAAAATGATTAATGCGGAAAGCGACATTGACGACAGCGTGTCCGAGCGATAAC
>DAITPX010000145.1:0-3803 GCA_036833365.1 Clostridia bacterium
CGCCGAAGGGCAGAGTGCCCTCGTGCGCGTCCCACTTGTAGCAATCGGTGTTTTTTCTTTTGGCAGGCAAATTAAACATAATTTCTCGACCTCGTTATGCTAAAATTTTAGCACATTCCCTCTTCAAAGTAAAATAATTTGAAAATTTTTTTGTCGCCTGCCCACAATGCGCCGTTGGTTATGCAAAATTCGTTAAAGCTTAAAACATGCGGCTTGATTTGCCGTGATTGCGAAATTTTAAGAAATCAATAATGATTTAATCGAATTATTTTAAAATTCAATTGCCGGTAGCTACCTAAAAATTTTGAAATGCAGACCACCAAGTTGTTCGGATTTTTATATTTGGCATTCCTGCTGTCAACATAATTCTATCATAAAATATATTTGATTATTTACGGACAAAAGTTAATTAAATTTTCATGCTTTTTATACTCCTCTAAAAATCTCAAATAAGGTTTATTCCGCCGAAAAAAGGCTTAAAATTTTTGACACAAACACAAATAAGTGTTATACTTAGCAAGCTTAAAAGAGCGGCGGTTTTGCACAAAAAAGCAACATTTTGCTTAGATTGATAACGGCTGAAATTATGTGCTTATATATCGAATTTTAAGCGAACGGCGAGGTGTAGCGCAGTTGGTAGCGCGCATGGTTCGGGACCATGAGGCCCCGGGTTCAAGTCCCGGCACTTCGACCATCAAAACACGGCGAAAAGAGAATTTCGCCGTGTTTTTGTTTTAGATATGGGCTTCTGTGCTGAGGTGATTGATTCTTGTCCGCTTCCTCTGCATATGGTTAATGCCGCGAGGCATTCGGATTTGAAACGCCGCCGTTCTTCTAATTATATTCCTATATTATGCATTCAAGGAAACGATTTCGTTTGACTTTTTGTTTGACTTATTTAATATTTACGCAAAATCATTCCATTAGATTTATGCATTTTGAATCTCCCGTAAAAATGCTGCATTTCTTCATCGCAGGTTAAATCGACACAAGCAATGTCTTTCAATAATTCAAGCATCATCTCCATTAACCGCGAGCCTATTCCTCTGACACGATATTGGGGCAAAACTTCTAGTAAAGGAATAAAACCTGAATTTACTTTATCACTCAACGCCGTGATAAAACCAATAATCTTTTTTGAGTCATCGTCAATAGCGGCGACAAAGTACGTGCTGTTGCAAATTAAATCAAAATGCCGTGTCGGCGTAAGCGGTTTTTTCCAGCCTGCGAAAAATCCACTTAACATTTTGACGCTAATTTTGTTTATCTCGGTGGTATATGATATTTTTAGTTTTTTCCCCGACAGCTCTTCCATTATCAGCGGATAATTGTTAGCCGCGTCGGGGTCGCCGTGTTCCATCGCGCGTTTTGTCCAGTAGGCAGCCTGTTCAAAATCAATTTCAACTCCGTGCCCCGTCCAGTACGCCCACCCTACCTGGCATTCCGCCAAATGGCAGTCTGTTTGTGCAAGCTTCAAGTGGCCCGTTAAACCACGTTGCGTAATCGCCTTTCAAAAAATAAGTTTATCCCTCAATCTGTTGCACTCACGAAATTCAGGACAATCTTTGTATTTGAACACTATTTTTACCTCCGGACAATTGTTTTCCGCTTATTCGGAAACACAAAAAATATAAATACAATATAACAGATTTGGTTCCGGTTGTAAATGTACAGCGAAATTTTCGACTAAAAAACTGATTTTGAACAACCATTGTTTGACTTTGTCACTCTTGATTGGCAACATCGTCAACAACATTTTAAAAACAACAAAACCCTATCTTAAGATAGGGTTTCTTATTTAGGGCATAATCTACTCGGAAATAGCATGGTTTATTTAAAAATTACATTTAATAATTGCGTTTGCCTATGCACCGAACTTATTTTATTTTTATATTCCCGCTTGAGGCTGTAGCGTTGATGTTGAATTCCTTATCCTGCGGCAGAGAGACGTAGCTGTCGCCGACTTTTGTGCCCGCGATATTTATGCCGCCGCTCGAGGTTTTGAGGTTAAAGTTATATTTATTTATATTTGAGCCGAGCGCGACTTCTATATTTCCGCTGGAGGTTTTGAGCTTCAGGTCGCCGACGCCCGCAGAACTCAGAACTATGTCGCCGCTTGTGCATTGTGCGTCCAAAGACTGTATTTCAAATCCATGCGCCTCGAAACCGCCGCTTATTACGCCGACCGTAGCCGTCACCGCCGTGACGCCCTCGAATTTTATTTTTCCGCTCGACGACTCCATATTTATTTCGTCGGCGTTTGTGCCCGAAAGCCAAATTCCGCCGCTGCGCGAAATACCGTTCAACCCGCCGCTGACCTGCGACGACTTAACCGCTATGCGCCCGCTGCCGCTTTCGACGCTAAGCCCCTGTGCGGAAAGCCCCGTTACGCCGATATTGCCACTCGAGGTTTTTAGTTTTGTTTCCTGCGCAAAAATGTCCGACAGGCTGATATTCCCAGACGAAAGCTCCGCGTTTAAATCACGCGCGTGCACCCCCGTTACGAACAAATTGCCGCTGGAAATTTTTATGCCGTACTTAATTTCATAGCCTGCGGGCACTTTGACGTGTACGGTATATATTTCCCTGTTTTCCTCGGCGCTTCTAAAAAGGATCTCGAGCCCGAAATTAAACCATATATTTTTGCGGTTCAACTTAAAGCTCAGCGTTCCGCCCTCTTCGGAGAAAACCGTTTCGCCCTCGAAATCCTCATAATAGTCTATCGTTACCCTTTGCACGTCGGCTTCCGTTATGGTTACGTTTTTGGACGGAACTTCCAGCAAAATTGTGTCCGTTTCCGACACGCCCGTGACAGTCCGCTTTTGCGGAGTTTCGTACAGCCCCTGGCCCGTGCGGATAGCAGTGTCCAACGCCCATATATTTTCAGGCTTCACTCTGCCCGCGGCCCACACGACGCCCAGCAAAACGGCGCCCAAAGCTACGGCCGCAACCCCTACTATTAAAAATTTCTTAAATTTGCCCATTTTTTTTCCTCCCTCCGCTTATAGCCCCGAATATAAACGCGCCCGAACGTATCGAGGCTTTATAAATCGCCGCCGTCAGCGCAAACAGTAAAATTCCCAGCCCGAAAAGCAGTAAGCCCGCACCCGCGCCCAAAAGCGCCAAATCCAAGGAACCGAAATAAATGCCCCCGGAAATCGCCGAAACGGCGACCGCAACGCCCGAAATAAACACACTGGCGGCTGTGGCGCCTATGCCGGCGACGACAGCAAACGCGGCTATGGCGATTATCACCGTGACAAAACCCACCAGAATTTTAAGCGGCCATATTAAGCGGCGCGGCAAACGACGCCCTAAGGGACTTGCCGTAATTTTTCATTGTCGGCTGCCTCTTGGCGGCGACAAAAGCTTGCCGCCTGCAGTCTTCCTTTTGGCTACAGTCGGCTATTATCTGCGCGGCCGCGTCCTCGGGCGCGCCCAAACCGGCAATAACGTCGGTTTCACTTTTGCCATTTTCCGCCGCATCATCGAAAATTTCGTTGTAGTACTGCAGGGCTTGTGCCACTTCGGCGCGCGGCAGCCTGCTTAGCGCGCTCCGCAGTTTGGCTATATAAGCGCTCCTGTCCATACACCTCTCCTTTAATTCAAAATATAATCTATTACCGTTTTTAAATCGCGGCATTGAACCTTATACTCTTCCAGCCTTATTATGCCCTCGCCGGTGATTGCATAATACTTGCGGAGCCGTCCGTTGTGCTCGCTTCGATAAGTAAGCAGGCAGCCTTGAGATTCCAGCCGCCTCAGCACGGGATAAAGCGCCGATTCGGAAACGTCCATGACGG
>DAITPX010000146.1:0-3778 GCA_036833365.1 Clostridia bacterium
GTTTGAAAATTTTTCGGCGTAATAAACGCCCTCTAAATTGTACGAGGCAGACCATGTCGTCCAGGTAAAAATAATCACCAGCACGAAAGCGAGGAATTTTTTGTTTGAGAGAAGCTTTGTGTAATCGCCTTTTTTGGACGACTCGGCGGGTTTGCCGAGGTCTTGCAGCGGAACCGACGCTATCAAAAGTGCGGAGCAGAAGGTGAGAACGCCGCTTATTATAATGATATTGTTAAAGCCGATTTCGTCAATGAGCATGCCGCCGAACGCCATCAATACGGCGTAGCTTATGCTTCCCCAAATGCGGATATTTGAAAAACGCTTGGAGTTGTTGATTGCCACAAGAGTGGCGAGGCTGTCGGTCGCGGGGCAAATGGGCGCGCGTATCGCCGACATAACGACAAGCAACGCCGCCATCCAAAAATAGTCTATGCCGTTTATTAACAGCAGCAGAGGGACGAGCGCGATAAGGATATTCGCCGTGACGAGCAGTTTTTTTTCGTTTTTTCCGCCGTCGTCGATAAGTCCGAGGAGCGGCGTTGCGAACAGCATTACGACGGGTACGATGCCCATCAGCTCGCCGACCTGATAATCCGAAAACCCGCGCAAAGACAAATACAATGAAAAGAAGGAGAAAAGCAAAGTTTCTCCAACTTGACGCGTAACGTACAGAATTTTCATGCGGGTAAGCGGCTTCATATCAACGAGAGTATACTATATATTCCGCAAAATGTTGCCGTTTTAACGGGGGATTTTGATAAATATTTTAACCGTTAATTCTCATCGTCATCCTCGTCTTCGTGTTCGTCCTCCTCCTCATGTTCGTCGTCGTCATCATTGTCCTCGTCTTCCTGCTCTTCGTCCTCGTCATCGTCGTCATCGCCGCGGGAGAAGCTGAAATGGAAATGCCTTTTGCCCATGGAAACGGTTGTTTCTTTTTCGCCGTCGTCTTCTTTGGCGGCATTGGAGCCTTTTTTCTTGAGAGTATAGTCGAAAAGCAGTTTAACGTCCTCTTGATTTAAAAAGGGCAGAATGGCGCTGGACAGTTCGCCGAAATCGTTTTCGATATGGTACAAAACGATGTTGTGCAGGCCTTTGGAGCTTGCGAAAGCGTAGTAAGACGATTTGAGCCTGCCTGTTTTTTTGAATTCCTCCAGCATCAGGCGGTTTACGGTTTTGCTTGAGGCAAAGGGCAGAATTTGGGAAAGAGTGAAAGGTGAGTCATCACCCAGTTCTGTTTGTTCCAAAAGTTTTTCGATGTCTTCCGAGCTGAGGAAGGGAAGCATTTTTAATATGTTCATAATTTTTATCTCCTTATACATTTGAGGTAATTATTTTTAGTTCACTTAATTTTAGGCGGTTTGCCGGGGAAAAGCATTATTTGGTTTTTCGCCTCTTCCTTATATAATGCCAAATCCAACAGCTGTTTTTCTTCGTCGGTGAGTTTGAGCCAAAAGTTTTTCAAATTGAGTTTTTCCATCAGCTTATTTTGCGTTTTTGTTTCCAGATAATTTTTGACCGCCCTGACCGCCGCCAGACGCTCTTCGGGCGAGAAAAGAAAGAGCTCTTCGCCCAGGTCGAAATCCACGTCGCCCTTATTTACCGCCGCCAAAACGAAAGGGCGGGATTTTGTTTGGCAAAGGCTTTGGGCGGAAAGGGGCTTGTCGTCGTTGAGGCACAACAGGTCGTCGATATTCGTTTGGAAAATATCCACCAAAAAGCATATATTGTCTATTGAAGGCAGCGTTTGGCCTATTTCCCATTTGGATACCGCCTGCCGTGAAACGTAGAGCATTTCGGCGAGCGACTCCTGCGAAATATTTTTCCTCATACGCTCGGTTTTGATTCTGTTTCCGATTTTTATTGGGTCAAGCATACTTTCCTCCTGACAAGGGCAGTTTAGCATAGGCGCGGCGTCCGCGCAAGCAATCATTGGTTGCACTTTTATTTTACCGCTTAAAAGGAATTTTAGCGGGAAAAAGGGCTTTTAGCCGATATTTATGGCAATATATTCGGAGGCAAAAATATAAAAGATTAAGTTTTAACTTCGGTGCTTGTGCAGTCAGTATTTTGGAAATATGTGACAGGTGTTTCTCGAAAGTATTTATATGCAATCGTTTTTTAAATCATAAGATCTTACATTTCGGAAGCTTACAGAAACGAAATAATACCTCCGAGGTTCTAATATTTTTTTGTTTTAAATTTTATTACAGCAAAAAATTCGACATAAAATTTTAAAAAGGTATTGACATTTGTATTTTCATGTGCTTTACTTATGTGGTAAAGCGTTTTATCAAGAGGAGAAATGAAAAAATGAGAAAATTTTTCAGTTCCGCAAAGAATATTGTAATTTTTATTCTGGTCATCGTCATTATCGCCGAGGCGGGACTTTGCGTCTTTTTCGCGCTCAACCAAAAGACGGGCGGCACGGCTTCGGGCAGACAGGCTAACGCGAACGTGCGCGGCAAAGTTTTGACCGACTTAGGCGAGATGATTTGCGCGAACATAATCGTTGAGGACTCGGAGGGAAAAAGCAATTTATATACTACCAACCTCATGTCCGCATACGATTTGAGCCTTCCGGAGGGGACATACACCTTTTATTATACCCGCGGGATGCAGTGGTCGACCGTTACCAAGACCGTCACCATCGAAAAATATAAAGATTATTACCTCGAGGACGTCCGTCTTGTCCGCCTTTACGACTCTGAAGCGAAAGGCTTTTATCCCGGCGACTTACATCAGCATACTTATTTTTCCGACGGCAGCGACAGCCCGGAACAGCTGCTTTTGGCGGATATCGCGGCGGGGCTTTCATGGGCGCTTTTGACCGACCATAACGACAATAGGGGTATGTCGGAGTGGCTCCAGTATGCGAGGGCCGTATATGATATCAGCGACGGGCAGTTTAAATTTTTCACCCCGATAGCCGGCGTGGAAATCACCACGGGTTACGGCCACTTCCAAAGCATAGGCGTGTCTACGGTAATAGACGAATGGGATATCGACTTAGACCTGGGAGAAAACCCTTACGACGAAGTGGGGATTATTCTTGAGGAAATGCACCGCGCGGGAGCCGCAATAGTGCAGCTGAACCACCCTTTTTCCACCGGCGGTATGGGCTTCAACAATTACCAAGGCCTTTGGGATTATATAGATATGTTTGACACCATAGAAATATGGAACGGCTACTTCGAACCCTGCGGCTATATTCCACCCGAGGGGAAGTTCAACCAAAACCGCCAATCTATGCTTACATGGTTTGATTACTTAAACGAGGGCAAAAAGCTTTTCGCAACGGCGGGCACGGATATACACTCGATTAAGGGCTATTTTAATCCTAACCTGTATGCGGCGTACGACAAGGCCTATGAAAAAGCTTTAAAACAGGCGGGACAGTACGCGGGTATGCCCACTACCTACGCTTATATCCCCGACGGCGTCGTCAACTCCGATACCGTTCTACAGGCTGTAAAACAGGGTAATTCTTTTATTACGAACGGGCCTTTGGTATTTGCCGACATAAACGGAAAAACTTACGGCCAAACCGCCGCGGCGGGAGAGGGGTCGGCGCTCGACGTGGAGCTTTTCTGCCGCGAGAGGCTTAAGACTTTGAATATTTATAAAAACGGCGAAATAATCAAAACGGTGCCGTTGGATGGACAGAATTATGATAATTCAATTTCGCTTGACGGCATGGCTGCGGGGGATTGGATTGTAATAGAGGTCTACGGCGAGGGCGTTTACTACGCGGTTTCAAACCCGATATTTTTTGAGT
>DAITPX010000147.1:0-3726 GCA_036833365.1 Clostridia bacterium
GACGCCGTGGAAAGCGATTGGCTGGACATAACCTACACCCAAAGGAAGTACCTAGTCGAGGAAGCCGCGGCTTACGAGCCCGCAAAACCCGCCCAAAAGCCGCTGTTCAGCAAAAATGTCCTCAGGACGGCGGGCATTATGCTTATCATAATAGGCATTGTTTTGGGAATGGTTTTCATAAACGGCAGCAGCGACATTTTCGAAACGGCGCGTTTGGCCTACACGTCGTCGGTGCTTAAAAGCGTCGCCGGATTCAACGAAAAGGTCACGGTAGAGCTGCCCATCACCGCCAGCATTAAGGCTGTCAACTCCGACGGCACGGTGGAAATCACGGGCGGCAAGCTTTGTATGAGCCTGTCAAGCGGCAAGGTAAAAAGCATAACCGCCAACACGGTCACGGTGGAAATCGAAGAAGATATTTGTTACGTCTACTCCGCGCTGACCTCGGTGCTGGTCAAGGAGGGCGACGAGGTTACGGCGGACACTATTTTGGGCAAATATCAGGATGTGGTCAGGGTTAACGTGGTCGTCAACAACGTGGTGGTAACCAACATCGTGGGCACCGAGCGTTCTTTTGAATGGAGCAACTGAAATTTAAGGTAAAAATCAGTTTCTTTCTCGCGGCGGCGCTGATTTTACTTGCGGGAAGGTTGCATATTTTTCTTTTTTACTTAATAAGTGTGCTGATTCACGAATTGGCGCACTATTTTGTAGCGACGAAATATTACTACAGGTGCGACCGCATAGAGCTGAGCGCTTTCGGGCTGACGCTCTACGGCGACTTTGAAGAGGCGGTGAAAAAGGACCAGATTGTCATCGCCTTGGCGGGGCCGCTCACAAACCTCGCCCTTTCGCTGGTTCTTTTGGCATCATGGTATATCTACCCCGCGCTTTATGTTTACACCGAGGAATTTTTGTACGCCAACCTTTCCATCGGCCTTATCAACCTTCTGCCCTGCTACCCGCTCGACGGCGGCAAGGTTCTTTTGGGCGTGCTGACCAAAAAGCTCACCTACGTCCAAAGTATAAAAATCGTTAAAACCGCGTCGGGCGCGCTTTCGATTTTGCTGTTTTTCGTTTTCGCCACATCGTTGTTTTTTGCGGAGTACCCTTTTTATACGGTGGGGTATTTTGCCGTTTTGCTTTTTTCTTCCCTGATAGAAAACAGCGACAAAAAAATCTATTCGCGCATCAACAAAATTTTTTCGCGCAAAAAACGCCTCAAATACGGGCTGGAAAAAAAACGGCTCGTCTTTCCCCTCGACGCCACGCTGGGCGCGGCCCTGTCGCGGCTTGAAACGGGCTGCGTCTACACGTTTGAAATAGTGGACGACAATATGCGCACCCGCAGGGTTTTTGACGAGGAAACCTTTTACAGCCTCCTGGCTGCCAACAATATAAGCACGAAATTTTCCGAAATAAATCTGAAACTGCCTTAAACAGAGCCGTTTGTGGTATAATCAAATTTATGATTAAACCAATCAACGAGCTCATTCAAAAGGTGAGCGGCCCCGCGCGCTATTTCGGCGGCGAATACGGTTCCGCCGACCCCGCCAAGCCGCACGATATAAGCTACTGCCTGTGCGTGCCCGACAGCTACGAGGTGGGCATGAGCAACCTCGGCACAAAAATCCTTTACCACCTTTTCAACGAAACGGAGGGCGTCGTGTGCGAGCGCTGCTACGCCCCGTGGCAGGACTACGCCAAATATTTGAAAGAACACAATTTGCTTCTTTCCAGCCTTGAGTCGGGCAAGCCGCTAAAGGAATTCGATTTCGTCGGATTCTCCTTTCAGTTCGAGCTGGGCTACAGCAACTTTTTTTATATGCTCGAGCTTGCGGGCATACCTTTTTTGTCTGCCGAACGCGGCGAAGCCTATCCCATTATCGCGGCGGGCGGGCCTTGCACGGTCAACCCCGAGCCTATGTACAAATATATCGACTACTTTTTCGTGGGCGAGGGCGAGGACGTCTGCCCCAAAATTTTGGAGGATTATCGCTCTTTTAAAGGCAAGAAAAAGGATTTTTTGCGCTATTTGCACGAGACCTACGACTGCATCTACGTTCCCGCCTTTTATGAGCCGAAGTACCAAAACGGCAAAATCGTCGGTTTCGGCAACGAAAAAACAATAAAAAAATACAAGCTCCGTTCCCTCGAAAACAGCTACTACCCGACAAAGCAAATCGTGCCGAACGTCGAGGCGGTGCACGACCGGGCGGTGGTGGAGCTTTTTCGCGGCTGCTACAACGGCTGCCGTTTTTGCCAGGCGGGATACATCTACCGCCCCGTCAGAATGCGCAGCGCGGAAAGGGTGGTGGAACTGAGCAAACAAATCTGCTCGCAGTGCGGTTATGACGAGCTGTCGCTCAACAGCTTGAGCTCGGGCGATTACGGCGGGCTGCCGCGCGTTATGGACGGCCTCGCCGATTACGCAAAGCAAAACAATGTTCAGGTTACGCTGCCCAGCCTGCGCCTCGACAGCTTCGACGGCGCGTTTTTAAAGCTTAACAGCCGCAGTTCCTCCGTCACTTTTGCGCCCGAAGCTGGCACCCAAAGGCTGCGCGACGTCATTAACAAAAATATCACCGAGGACGACATTTTCGGCTCGCTGGAAAAAGCGTTCGCAATGGGCTTCAATTCCATCAAGCTTTATTTCATGATAGGGCTTCCAACGGAAACAATGGACGACGTCGAGGGCATAGCCGACCTCACCATGCGCGTCCGCGACCTCTTCTACAAAACGCCGGGGCGCCGAAGCGGGCTGAAAATAAGCGTTTCCGCAAGCACTTTTATCCCCAAGCCCTTTACCCCTTTCCAGTGGGAAGGCTTCGACTCCCGCCAAAGCATCCGCGCCAAGCAGGATTTGCTTTTGAATAAGCTTAAAACCAAAAACATAACCTTTTCGTGGCACGACGCCGACTGCTCCCTTATCGAGGCGGTGCTGGCGCGCGGCGGCAGGGAAATCGCCGACAGCCTGCTCACTGCGTACAAGCTGGGCGCTAAGTTCGACGCGTGGAGCGAATATTTCAATTACGGCACCTACAAAAAAGCATTTGAAACGCACGGCGTGGACGTTGGCAAAATAGTGGGGGAAAAGGACGAAAACTCTCTTTTGCCGTGGGACTTTATTAGCGTCGGGGTGGACAAGGAGTTTCTTATCAGGGAGCGCCGAAACGCTTACGCGGCCAAGACGACCCCCTCCTGCGAAAAAAGCTGTGCCGGCTGCGGTATGAAAAAGGAGGGTTTTTGCAAATGATTACGATAAAATATTCCAAAACCTTTCCCGCAAATCTGCTTTCCCACGTCGACACAATGCGCGCCCACCAGCGGATTTTCCGCCGCGCTGGGATAGAGCTTAATTTTTCCCAAGGCTTCAACCCGCATATGCTGATATATATGTCGCCGCCCCCGCCGCTGGGTATGGAAAGCCGTTCCGAGTACGTCACCGCCGACACAAAAATTGCCGACGAAAGCTTTTTGAGCCTTTTCAATCAATACGCGCCCAAAGGAATAACGGGTGAAGAAATTTTTATAACGGCAAAAAACCCCAACCTTGCCGCCAAAATCACCGCCGCCGAGTACGATGTTGCGCTCGCGGGATTAAGCGAAAAACTAAGCGGTTTTGTCCTGCCTCAAAAATACGAAATAACCTACACCGACAAGGGTGCCCCCGTCACAAAAGACGTCGGCGAGCTGATACTTTCAATCACGCCGTTCGGGCAAGGC
>DAITPX010000148.1:0-3715 GCA_036833365.1 Clostridia bacterium
CGCGGTGCCGGTGATGACCGGTTTGCCGTGCTGGTTTGTGCAGACGGTGTTGAGTTTTACGATTTTTTTGTCTTCCCTAAGCTCGGCTACCTCCACTTCGGCGGTGACAGTGTCGCCCAAAAGCACCGGCGCCGTAAAGCGCAGCTCCTGTCCCAGATAAATGGAGCCCTCGCCGGGCAGCTTGTTGGCGATTGTCGCGGAAATCAACCCGCTGGTCAGTATTCCGTGCACAATGCGCTGGCCGAAAATAGTGGTTTTTGCGTACTCTTCGGACAAATGCAGGGGGTTTGTGTCCAAACTAATCTCTGCGAAAGTCCTTACGTCCTTGTCGGAAAAAGTCTTTTGCGTGGTAGCCTTCTGGCCTGCCTTGAGTTCGCTGAATTTCATAAAAAATCTCCTTAAAAAATCTTTTTTCCTATATTTTTGCGAAAATTTTCGCCAAAATTTTGTCGACAACTTAACCGATTTTGTCTATTATTTTCCGCGCCACTGCGGGTTAATTAAATTTTTTATATCGTTTTTTACGGGTTTTTAAGCGTTTTTTTGCGGTTTTTTCGCACTTTTCGCGTGTTTTTTTAGCGACAATTTCGTGACGTTTACGTGAAAAATATACCTTTGAGCAATTTTTCTACCATCCATGCCGCGCGCAGTTTCTCAGTTCCGCAGCAAAAAATCACCGCTCGTATTACCGACTCGAATTATGCTTTGTAAATTTAATATGAAACATATTCATATTGGCCCATAACCTACCATAGCACTTTTGAACCGAAAAGTCAAACGATTTTCCCGAAAGGAAACTGAGGGTTTTTCGTGTTTATCATAAGCTTTCAGCCTGCTTTGGACAGCCTTTAGGAAGCCGTTTTTTTCTTTTAATTGTACAACAAACCGGCTGATTAAGCAACGGTTTTGCCGTTTTTAAACCGGCCGTATGCTATATCGGCTTTAGCATCAATTTAACTTGGCAATAAATTTGTTTATGCGGGCAATGCCCTCTTCGATTCGTTCACGGCTTGTGGCGTAGGACAGGCGTATGAAGTCCTTGGCGCCGAAGCCCTCGCAGGGTATAACGGCGACCTGAGCGTTGTCGATAAGCATTTTTGCGAAATTGTTGGCGGTGGATACCGTTTCGCCGTTAAGTTTTTTGCCGAACAGTGCCGAAACCTCCACCATTATGTAAAACGCCCCGTTTGCGCGCACCGCGGTTATATCCGGCACGTTTTTGAGTAAACCGAGCATAAGGTTGCGCCTGGTCTCGAACTCCGCCGCCATCGCGTCTATGCTTTCGTGCCCGCTCGCGAGCGCGACCTGCGACGCGTATTGCGCCATGGTGTTGGCGTTGCTTGTTTGGTGAGACTGCAGCCCGTCCATAAGCTTGGCGACCTGAGCCGTCGGCGCCGCCGCATAGCCGATGCGCCAGCCCGTCATCGCGTAGGCCTTGCTCATGCCGTTGACGACTATCGTGCGGTCGTACATGTCTTGGGAAAGAGCCGCAACCGAATAGTGCCTGAGCCCGTCGTAAATAAGTTTTTCGTAAATTTCGTCGGCTATTACCCAGACGTCGGGGTGTTTTTGGAGCACTTGGGCGACGGCTTGGAGATTTTCAAGCGAATACACCGCGCCCGTCGGGTTGTTGGGAGAATTGAGCATCAAAACCTTTGTTTTAGGGTTTATCGCACTTTCAAGCGCTTCGGGGCGGACAATAAAGCCGTCGCGGGCCGGGCACTCGACCGTTACGGCTTTGCCGCCGCATATTTTTACAAGCTCGGGGTAGGTCAGCCAATAGGGAGAAAGCAAAATAACCTCGTCGCCCTCGTCGACCAAAACCTGCATGGCGTTAAAAAGCGACTGTTTGGCGCCGCTCGAAACCACTATCTGCTCGGGGCGGTAAGTCAGGCCGTTGTCGCGCGAAAGCTTTTCGCACACCGCTTTTTTGAGCGACGGCATGCCGCTCGAGGCGGTATACTTCGTCATGCCGTGGTCAAGCGCGTATTTCGCCGCGTCGATAATGTGCCCGGGCGTGTTGAAATCGGGCTCGCCCACTCCGAAAGAAACTACGTCGACGCCTTGGTTTTTGAGTTCGTTGGACTTGGCGGTGATTGCCAGCGTAAGGCTGGGCGAAACCGCCAGGCTTCTTTTGCTAAACCCTTTGCTCATTTTTTTCTCCTTGGAAAATATATTTTTAAACTCAACTACATTCTATCACAAAGCGATAAAAAGGCAACCTTTTAGCCTCATCTGCCTTAGACAAAAACGCTTGGATTTGGTATAATAAAAGCAGGTGAAATTAATGGAAATATACGGAATGGAAAAACTTTCGCTTGTGGACTACGACGGGCTTACCGCGTGCACGCTCTTTACGGGCGGGTGCAATATGCGTTGCCCTTTTTGCCACAACAAAGACCTTGTGAACAGGGAGAATCTCGAAATTATCAGCCAAAACGAGATTTTCGATTTTTTGGAAAAACGCAAAAAACTGCTGGACGGAGTGGTCATAACGGGCGGCGAGCCCACGCTTAACTCCGACTTGCCGTTATTTTTGGCGCGCATAAAGAAGCTCGGCTACAAAACCAAGCTCGATACCAACGGCACGAACCCCAAAATGCTCGATGCGCTTATACTGGGCGGGCTTATCGACTACGCCGCCGTGGACATCAAAAACAGCAAGGACAAATACTCTCTCACCGCGGGGGCCAAAACCGACATCGCGGCGGTGAGCAAAAGCGTCGAAATGCTGATAAACGGCCATATCGACTACGAGTTCCGCACCACGCTTGTGGAGGATTTTCACGAGGCGGGCGATATGAAAAAAATCGGCGTTTGGCTCAAGGGCGCGAAAATGCTCTTTTTGCAGCAGTTCGTCGACCGCGGAACCTGCCTGACGGCGGGGCTGTCGCCCGTGCCGGAAGAAAAGGCCTTAGAGTTTATGGCGATTTTGAAAAAATATATCGCAAGGGTGGAACTGAGGGGATATTAAATTTTACCCTAGTTTTTGTTCGTTTTAAAATCCTGAGGCGAATAATCAACCGGAGTTATCTTAAATTAAAATAAATTAAGGAACTGGCCATGGGTAAAGATTTGTTATAGCCGGCCGGCAAGGATAATACCAAATAACTGTAATTTAACTTTGAAATCAGTTTTCTCTTCCCACAAGCTGGTCTATAGTGCAGCCCAAATAGTCGGCAAGCTCTGTCAGCGTCGACAGGTAAGGCTTGGCACCTCTGTCCCAACGGGCAAAATAACTTCCGTCATAGCGCGTGTCCTTCCTAAGCCGATATGTAGTAATTCCCTTTCGACCCATCATTTTCTGACCGCCTGTGAAAAAGGCGGCGGGGTTTGCGGGGTGAACCCAAGCTCGGTATCGCCGCGCCCGCTGATAAATTCGGCTGAGCAGTCCAGGTAATCGCAGAGCGAAATAAGGTTGGACAAAAAAATTTGCTGTTTGCCGGATTTCCAAGCGTATACCGTCTGCGTGGAAACGTTTATCGCCGCGGCTAAACACTCGGGCGATATTCCGCGGTCAACGAGAAGGTCGTTAAGCCTTTCGACAAAATTCGACATCAAATATTCTCCTTACGAAAAAATTATGGTGTGTCTGCATTAAAATGTCTTGATTTAAATGAAGTCACACCATATAATATAGTTATAAGCAAAAGAGGAAAAAATAAATTTTATGACTAAAACGGAATTAATAACGCTTATAGGCGAGCTTGTGCTG
>DAITPX010000149.1:0-3704 GCA_036833365.1 Clostridia bacterium
AGTGTTTTGACGCCATCTGTCAAAAGATTTCCCAGCGCCTCCTCGGCTAAAAGGTGGTTGAACGTCGTTTGAAACATAACCAAAACCTTGTCGAAAGCGCTTAAATCCACTTTTTCCGTGCCGTCGGTTATTATCGCCGAATCGCCGCACCAGCCGTTGACGCCCACAATTTCGGGGTGGTTTTTGTCGCCCAGCAAAACTATCCGATAGCCCTTTTCGTGGTACTCCCGCGCGCGCTCCCGTATGCGGCGGACGAAAACGCAGGTTGCGTCGGCGACGGCCACGCCCTTTTCGGCGCAGTAGTCGAAAACGCTTTTGGGCGCGCCGTGGGCGCGGATTATTAGAGTGTCGCCCCTGCGCAAAACGCTCAGGTCCTCAATCGGAACGACGCCCTTTTGCCTTAGCTCCTCCACCACGCGCTTGTTGTGGATTATTTTTCCGTAAGAAAAAACCCTGTCCCCCTTTGAGTTCAAGGCTATATCGACGGCGTTTTTCACGCCGTTGCAGAATCCGTTGAATTTGCTTACAAAAATTTTCAATTTAATTTTCTCTCTTATTTATTGTTTCATTCGCGTCTTTAATTTTATATTATATGGATTTAATCATAAATTTGATTTTAACTTTTAACCCACGGCCTTGCGCGTCTTGGAGCGGCTTCTGTGTTTGTTTATTTAAAAGTTTATGTTTATTAATCCGCGGACAGATATCGCTATTTTAATGCCGCGTTTCGGATAATCGGTAATAATCGGCCTCTCTATATTGTAAAAATCAACACTTGGTAAATATTGAGTCAGGCGCAAGGCTTCCGCTAAAATCTAAAATAAGCGCCGGCAAACTATACCTTTAACTTATTATTTAGAACAAACGTTCAGGAGGCCGAACCCGCTATTCAAACACTACCCTCACAATTATAGTATGCGTTTGTTGCGGCAAACGGCTTTATTTTTAGCATATCCATTTATACCAAAAGAAATTGTACAATTCCGGCTTGTTTCTACCACTCTTCGGCGTTCTGTTATTTCTTTTTCAACCAACCTTCTTTTATATAAAAAAGGCAAAATCGTATCATCAGGCAAAACCCGTCTTTCATTGATAATCCCGGTTATAATTTATGTAAACGGCGTACCGACGGCATTTCCTAACACGCCGCAAGTAATAAATTAAAGCGCTCCGCTTTTCCCCGATTTTGATTTATCGCAATCTTGCGTTATTCTTCGACGGCCGTTTCCCTACCGTTTTCGGGTGTTTTGCCGCCGCGGAGGGCAAGGTATTTTTCTAATTTCGCTTTTTCTTTTTTGTTGGGCTTGCGCCGTTTTTTGCCGATCGACGCCATATATTTTTCCGTATCCTGCTTGAGTCCGTTCAGTTTGTTCCACAAAACCGACGAAACTTCGTCCAACAATTCTTTGTTTATTTTTCTGCCATAAAACTCGTCAAGGGTTATCTCGTCACCAACGGCTATATAATTTTTGCGGAACGCCTTGCATTTGTCCCAAATGTAAAAAAACCTGACGGGCGCGCGGGTTTTGAGCGCCAAAAGCGCGGCGCCAGTATGAAAGCTCTTTAGGTTTTCTATGTCGGGGCAGCGGGTACCCTCGGGAAAAATCCCCAAAATGCCGTCGTTGTTCAAAATCGAAAGGCTTTTTTTTATGGCGCCGAGGTCGGCGTCGCCGCGCGCGACGGGCACGAAATCCATCGCGTCGAACACCCCGCTCAAAAAACCGTTTTTGCGGAATTCAGCTTTGTACATAAATTTTATATGGTTTTTGAAATAAGCGGTCATGGCAATCGGATCCCACGCCGAATTATGGTTAATTACAAAAATCGTCTTTTTGTCCTCAAATTTTTTCTGCCCCATGATTTTCGCGGGCAAAATAAGCCGCACAAACGGCTTTAAAAATCTGACAAACCCGTACATAGCTTTACCCATTGTTTTTCTCCCCGATTACCTCTAAAAATTTTTCCACCACTTCGTCCGCCGTAAGAAAACTGCTGTCCACTACCACAGCGTCGGGCACGCACACCAAGGGCGCGAACGCGCGGTTTGTGTCGTTTTGGTCACGCGTCAAAATATCGCTCAGCACCTTTTCGAAAGGCAGCCCGCTCCCTTTGGCGGCAAGCTCCCTGCGGCGGCGCTCAGCCCTCACCTCGGGCGACGCCGTCAAAAAAAACTTATATCGCGCGTCTGGCAAAACGTAGCTTCCTATTTCCCTGCCGTCCAAAACGCAGTCCTTTTCCGACGCGATTTTTCGCTGCAGCTCCGCCATTTTTTTGCGTACCGCGGGGATTGCGGAAATATCGCTGGCGATTTTAGAAATCGCGTGTTCACGTATATTTTCGGTTACGTCCTCGCCGTCGAGCAGCGTTTTTTGCCGGAAGCCGTCGTATTCTACGCTGACAACGGTCGAATCCAGCAATCGGCAAACGGCTTTTTCGTCCCCCGCACTCACGCCTGTCCGTTGTGCCTTTAGCCCCAAAGTGCGGTACATCGCCCCCGTATCAAGGTAGGCGATGCCGAGCTTTTCAGCCAGTTTTTTCGCGACGGTGCTTTTGCCCGCGCCGCTGGGCCCGTCGACGGCAATGCTGATCATCTTAAGTCCATCCTTAAATTTATTGCGCCTTTTGTATAAATATGCTTTACGGGGCGGTCGGTGTCTGCCGCCAAAAGCACCCTTACGCATTTTTCGAGGGAGTTTTCGACGTCCATTTCCTGCACGCACATCATGGGCACGTTTTCAAAACCCATTTCGCGTGCGAACTTTGCAGGATACGCCGCCGTCAAGTCCTTTGTGCATGAAAAAACGGCAAACAAAATTTTGCCCGCGTCCAAGCCGTTTTGCATTAAAATTTCACCGATTAGGGCCTTTGTGGCGCCCGAAACGGCCTCTACCGTATTTTCATCCGCGGTAGTCGCCCCGCGTATCGCTTTCATTTGTTTTATGCTCCCGGGCACTTGCGCAACAGACACGTTGTCCGTGCATAGCGCCGTTTTTATTAAGTTCTTTATAAAACGGCTAACCTCGCCAAATCAGCTTGCCGTTTAGCCGAACCGTTTCAGCAATGCGGCTGATTTATCATTCAAAACTATGATTTTTAATTACCTACAAGCGACAAAGATTTTCTTCGTTTCTTAAGATTATTTAATCTTTCGCCGTGCTCATGCCCGCCAGATAACCCGTCGAAAAGGCGGTTTGCATGTTGAAGCCGCCCGTCAGGGCGTCGACGTCAATCATTTCGCCCGCGAAATACAGGTTTTCAAACAGCCTGCTTTGCATCGTCTTAGGGTTTATTTCTTTTGTGTCCACACCGCCGCTTGTCACTACCGCGCCCTCTATGCCGCCTAAAACATCCGCAGTCAGCCTAAAGCTTTTGACGGCGCCCACAAGCGCGGCGCGCTCCTCCGCCATGATTTGGTTTACTTTTTTGTCAGGGTCGATTTGCGTCATTCCGATTATAACGGAAATCAGCCGCTGAGGCAACAGGCTTGACAAAGAATTTTTGAATCGTTTGTTGGAATTTTCGCTAAAGTCGCGCAAAACGCGACAGTCTAGCTGATGCTCGGACAAAGCGGGCTTAAGGTCGATTGCCAGCTTCATTCCGTTTACCGCAAGCTTGTTGACAAAAGCCGACGCCGTAAGCACAAGCGGCCCCGACACTCCGCCGCGCGTGAAAAGCATTTCGCCGAAATCACAAAAAACCTTTTT
>DAITPX010000150.1:0-3699 GCA_036833365.1 Clostridia bacterium
GTGCTTGTGCCTTACGGCGTATGTAAGGATATCGTCGATAAAATCGAATATCAAAATGTTTATCATCTTTTGAAAAAATACAACCGCTATTTTGTAAATATATACGAGAGTGATTTAAAAAAGATTGGCCAGGCTTTGGGCAAAAAAGACGGTTTGTATTATCTTAAAAACGGCTATTACGACAAAATATTGGGGCTTGTCGACCATCCCCAGCCGGCGGAACGTGAAAATCTGGCAATGAGTTGTTAAAGGAGGAAAAATGAAATTCAAAAACACAATCGAATTTTCGCTTAGCGGCAATTACGCTCTTTTTACCGACCCCATTACCCGAATGGGCGGTGAAAAAAGCACTTATTTGGTGCCTACCTACGAAGCTCTTAAGGGAGTATGTGAAAGCATTTATTGGAAGCCTACCATAATTTGGATTGTTGATAAGGTCAGGGTCATGAAACCGATAACCACCGAAACGAAGGGCATCAGGCCTTTAAAATATAGCGAAGGCGGTAACGACTTGGCGAACTATACCTATCTTAAAAATGTCGAATACCATGTTTCGGCACATTTTATCAGAAACGAACAACGTCCCGATTTATATAACGATTACAACGAAAACAAGCACTATTTCATTGCGAAACGCTACCTTGAAAAAGGCGGCCGACGCGACATATTTTTGGGTACGCGCGAATGCGGAGGTTATATCGAGCCGTGCGCTTTCGAAGAAAGCGCGGGGCATTATGACAACGTCCCCGAAAACGACTTCGGTTTGATGTTTCACAGCTTCTTGTATCCGTCGGTTACTGGCAAAGAAGAACTCGTGGCTAACCTCGATTATATAAAAATGCTTAACGGGGTCATCCAATTCAACCCACCTGAAAAAGTCCGTTTGTCAAGAACTGTCAAAGAAATGGAATACAAAATCATTAAAACAAACGGATTAACCGAATTTGACGGTCTTTTAAAAAATTGCGAGGAGGATATATGAGCTGGCTTGTAAAACTTTACAACACATATAATTTCCACGAAAAATCCGTCGGCGTAAAGTCGGACAGTTCCGAAAAATCCCGCGAGCGTTTCCTTATGCCTATGCATCACAGCACTCAAACCGCTCACATCGAAGTTACCGTCGACGCGGAAGGAAATTTCATTAAGGCAGAGGTTATTCCAAAATCGGATTCGGAAACAGTAATACCGGTAACGGAAAAAAGCGAAAATAGAACCGCCGCAGGTTATCCCCACGGATTATCGGACAATCTGGGTTATATAAGTTCCATCGAAAGCAAATCCGCTCCCCAAAACTATGAAAAATACAAATCTCAACTCAAAAGTTGGCTGGATTTCGAAGAAAACCCTATGATAAAAGCCGTTTATCTTTACATTTCAAAAGATAGCATAATTAAAGATCTTATCGGTTATAAGATTTTGCCCTCGGATGAAAACGGCAAACTGCTCGACGACAAAAAGCTTGCGGACAAATTCGAAATTTACAAGGTTCTTGTGGGAGAACTGAAAAGAGTTTTCGTCCGTTTTTCCGTTGTGGGCATGGGCGCGACCGAATCCGCTACGTACAAGAATATTGATGTTTGGAACAGCTGGAGCAGGTATCAAAATCATTTGCTTTCAAATCAAACCAAGGCGCTTTGCTATGTCACAGGCAAAAATGAAGTCGCGCGCGAATACCATCCCAAAAAAATAAGGTACTCCGCCGACCAGGCAAAACTTATTTCCAGTAACGACAGCTCTAATTTCACTTACCGCGGAAAATTCACCGAACCGGCCCAAGTCGTCCATATCGGTTATTCAGTCAGCTCCAAGGCCCATGCCGCGTTGACATGGTTGATAAGCAAACAAGCTTACAAAGAGGGAGGGCATACGGTGCTGGCTTGGTCGGACAAAACGTTAACGGCGCCCAACCCTTTCGGCCCTTTTGACGAAACCAATTATTTGGCCGATACGAACGAGCAATATTCCAAACAACTGCGCAGCCTGCTGTCCGGCTACCAGGTCAAAATCGACAAAACGGAAAACGTAAATATAATCGCCCTCGATTCTGCGACCACGGGAAGAATGTCGGTTATATATTACCGTGAATTCAATACCGAAGATTACGTAAACAGGCTTATGCAGTGGTACAATACCTGCAAATGGGAAAAACGGTATTTTTTGAAAGGCGACAAGGTCCTAAGAACCTGCATTGCGGCGCCGTCGCCAAAAGATATTTATTTTGCCTGTTACGGTTATGTAATCGACGACAAACTTTATCATCAATTAATAGGGCGTTTGCTGCCTTGCATAAGCGAAGCAAAGCCTCTCCCGTTTAATTTGGTGATTGCCGCTATAAGAAAAGTGAGCAACAGACAAAGCTTTGAAGAATCTTACCAATGGGAAGATTGCCTTAATACCGTTTGCGCTTTAATAAAAAAATATTATAAAAAGGAGGATAGTGCAATGGCGCTGAATGAACAAAACAACCATCGCGACTATTTATACGGCAGGCTTCTTGCGGTCGCCGAATTACTGGAAAAAGCGGCCCTCAAAGAAAACGACGACAAGAGGGCTACCAATGCCGAAAGATATTTCACCCAAATGTCGGCAAGGCCCTTTAAAACCTGGAAAATAATCGAAGAAGCATTGCAACCCTATATTGCAAGATTGGGCCCTAAAGCTATTTTTTACAGCAAAATCATAGACGACATTATGTTCGCTTTTAAAGAAGAGGATTTCCTCGCCGATAGGCCCTTGTCGGGCGAATATCTTTTGGGATATCACAATCAAAGAAAAGCTTTATATGCAAAAAAAGACAAAGATACGGAGGAACAACAAAAATGAGTTTAACCAAAAAAATCGATTTTGCTCTTGTAATCAGCGTAAAAAACGCCAATCCTAACGGCGACCCGCTGAACGGCAACAGGCCCCGCACCACCTATGAAAATTTAGGCGAAATCTCCGACGTCTGCATCAAACGCAAAATACGCAACCGCGCGATGCAAATGGGCCAAAAAATCTTCGTCCAATCCGACGACCAAAACCAGGACGGAATCAAATCGTTGAGCGAAAGATTTTCCTCGTTTATAGGCAAAGAAAAAAACGAGAATTCCGTTTATGAAAAGGTATGTAAAGAGTGGTTTGACGTAAGGAGCTTCGGACAGGTTTTCGCGTTCAAATCGGGCGAAAGCAAGGGTGTATCCATCGGCGTGCGCGGCCCCGTTTCGATTCAGCCGGCGTTTACAAAATTGCCCATAATGACGGTGAGCGCCCAAATCACCAAATCGGTCAACAGCGAGCCCAGCGAAAAGAAATCTTCCGATACTATGGGCTCGAAGCACCGAGTCGAATACGGACTCTACATAACCTACGGCAGCATTAATACCGAACTGGCCAAGAAAACCGGCTTTTCCGAACAGGATGCCGCCATAATAAAAGAAGCTCTGAGAACTTTGTTCAGAAACGACGCTTCTTCCGCCCGTCCGGAAGGCTCGATGGAAGTAGTCAAACTGATTTGGTGGGAGCATAACAGCGCGGCTGGCCAGTATCCCAGCGCCAAGGTCCACAGAAGCTTGATAGTCAATTCAAAAACCGACGAACCCAAGAGCGTTTGCGATTTTGAGATTACCATAAACAAGCTTCCCGATTTGGAACCTCAAATTATCGAAGGCGAATAAATGGCAACTCTCGGCGAAATAATGCACTTCGCATATTGCC
>DAITPX010000151.1:0-3659 GCA_036833365.1 Clostridia bacterium
TTTCGACTACTGCGCCGAAAACGGCATAACCGTCGCCGACGCGACCTGCGTTTTTGTCCGCCGCATCCAGGAGCGCGCCCGGGAATACCATGAAAAAGGTTACCAGATAGTTTTGCTCGGCGACAAAAGCCACCCCGAAATCAAGGGCGTAAACGGCTGGTGCGGCGATTCGGCGATAATAACAGACGGCGCCGAAAAAGTGGATTTGAGCGCTTTCGGCAAGGTTTTGGTTATGTTCCAGACGACGTTTAACCACCTTTTTGCCGAGGAAGCGCTGGGAAATCTTTTGACAGATGGCGTCAAAACACTTGTCGTTTTCAACACAATTTGCTATACTACCATAGGTAGGCAGAATTTTGCGCATACTATACCCAAAATGTGTGACTTTACTATCGTTGTCGGCGACAAACTCAGCAGCAATAGTAGTAAATTGTTGGAAATAGCACTCAGTGCCAGTGACAGCGCAGTTTTGATTGAAGATGCCGGTGAGATTTCTGATTTATCCAAATTTGAAAAAATATGTTTAATTGCAGGTGCGTCAACTCCGACGGAGTTGATAGAGGAGGTTTTGTCGAAGATGTTTGCAGAAGCAAAAGACAACGCGCAGGTTGTAGAGGTCAATGAGGAATTTGCTCAGGCGGTGGAGAAAATACCCGCAAAGAGAATTTTCCGCAAGGGTCAGAAGATCAAAGGTACGGTTATCCAAAAACACGATGACGGTGTTTCGGTAACAATCCCCAATTCCAAGGGCGACGGTTTTATCCCCAACGAGGAAATGGCATTGGACGGCAACTACGAGGAAGTAAAAAACGGCCTTAAAATAGGCGATACCGTAGAATGCGCGGTGCTTTCAACCGATAAGAGAGTTACTTTGTCAAAGAAAGAGATAGATTTGTTATATAAAGACGACGAAAAGGTCGTGGGAATCAAACAGGGCGAGGTTTTCGAGCTTGTTATGACAAAAGCCGTAAAAGGCGGCCTGCTTTCAAAGCTGGGCAGCTACACGGTGTTTGTGCCCGCGTCCCAAATCCGCATAGGTTTCGTTAAAAACCTGGAGCAGTACGTCGGCAAAAAAATAAGGCTGGTCGCCATGGAAGACGGCGTGGACGACAACAAAAGGAAAATCGTCGCCAGCCAGCGCGAAATTCTGGTAAAGGAAAAGCAGGAAAAGGAAGACAATTTCTGGAACAACATAGAAGTCAACGAGATAGTGGAAGGCAAGGTTTTGCGTTTCGCTCCGTTCGGCGCTTTCGTAAATGTGCGCGGGTTCGATTGCCTGGCGCACCTTACCGACCTTTCGTGGAAGCCTATTAAGAGCCCGTCGGAAGTTTTGGAGCTCAATAAGACATACGAATTCGTCGTACTGAAGCTCGACCGCGAATCCAACAGGGTTTCCATCGGTTACAAACAGCTCCAGCCGCACCCGTGGGCGGTGGCCGCCGAAAAATTCCCCGTGGGCTCCGTCGTAAAGGGTAAAGTCGCCAGGATTTTGCCGTTCGGCGCGTTTATTGAGCTGGACGACGGCATAGACGGCTTACTGCATATTTCCAACGTTTCGTGGGAATGGCTGGGCGATATTAACGAAGCGCTCAAAATCGGCGATATTATAGACGTGGCGGTAATCGAATTCGACGCCGAAAATAAACGCGTCACGCTTTCGCGCAAGGCAACGATGGAAAAACCAGTTGATTTACAAAAGAAACGCCGTCACAAAGACGACGCCGAACAGCCCGAAGGCGCGGCGGAATAGGCAAAAAATTATTAAAAGTAAATCGTTTTAAAAATTAATCGGTTTACTTTTTGTAAAATGTATGATAATATACATAAGTCCATTTACGTGGTTAGACGACCCTCTCCGACGTCATACTTCGTTTTTGGCGTAACAAATTAACGGAGGAAACAGATTATGTCAGAATTAATCGACAAACAACAAATCATCGCCGAATATGCCGTCAAGGAAGGCGACACGGGTTCGCCCGAGGTTCAGGTTGCGCTTTTGACCGCGCGCATCAATCACCTTACGGAGCACCTGAAGACGCACAAAAAAGACCACCACAGCAGGCGCGGCTTGCTGCAGATGGTAGGGCACAGAAAAGGGCTTTTGGATTACTTGAAGTCCACCGACATCGAAAGATACAGAGCCTTGATAGCAAAACTCGGTTTGAGAAAATAACGACGATAAGAAGGGGCGACATGGGTCTGCCCCTTTTTTTGGTAGAGAATGGAGGTTTTAAACTTAATGAATCAATTTGTAAAAAGAACGGAACAAATCGGAAACAGGTCTTATCAGGTTTTCGAGACACAGATGGGCGGAAGGACCCTCTCTGTAGAGGTGGGTAAATATGCCGAACAGTCCAACGGCTCGTGCCTGGTACGCTGCGGCGAAACGGCGGTTTTGGTCAACGCCACGCTTTCGCAAAACCCGCGCGACGGCATCGACTTTTTCCCGTTGGGCGTGGATTTTGAGGAAAAAATGTATTCCGTCGGCAAAATTCCCGGCGGGTTCAAAAAAAGGGAAGGCAGGCCCACCGACAAGGCGATATTAACTTCGCGCCTTATCGACAGGCCGCTGCGCCCGCTGTTTCCCAAAGGATTTTTCAACGACGTCGCCGTAGTTGCGACCGCTATGTCGGTGGAACCCGACATTCAGCCCGAGGTTTACGGCATGATCGGCAGCAGTATCGCCCTGTCTATATCGGATATTCCTTTTTACGGGCCTACCGGCAGCGTAGTAGTGGGGCTTGTGGACGGGAAGTATATCATCAACCCCAGCAACGAACAAAAGCTCAAAAGCAGGCTCAGCCTCAACCTCAGCGGCACTAAAGACGCGATAATGATGGTCGAGGCGGGCGCGCAGGAAATTTCCGAAAAAGAAATGCTCGAAGGCATTTTGTTCGGGCACGAGGAAATAAAAAAGCAGTGCGAATTTATCGAGTTTATCGCCAAAGAAGTGGGCAAGGAAAAAATCAGCCCCGCTTTGCACGAAGTGCCGCAGGAGTACTACGACATGATTTCGGCCTACGCCGACGGAATGCTGGACAAGGCGCTGGCGACATTTGACAGAGCCGAGCGCGAGAAAAACCAAGCCGACGTGGAAAGCAAGGTCAAAGCGTATTTTGAAAAGGAAAAAAACGAGGCGATGCCTTACGTTTCCGACACGCTTTACAAAATGGCAAAAAAGAAAACCCGCGAAAAAATCCTTATGCAGGGCGTGCGCCCCGACGGCAGAAAGGTCGACGAAATCCGCCCGATATGGTGCGAAGTGGGGGTTTTGCCCCGCGTCCACGGCAGCGCGGTGTTCACCCGCGGCATGACGCAGGTTTTGACCACCTGCACGCTGGGCACTATTTCCGAGGCGCAAAAGCTTGAGCAGCTCGACGATGACGAACAATTCAAAAGATATATGCACCACTACAATTTCCCGCCGTATTCCACGGGCGAGGCCAAACCCCTCCGCAGCCCGGGCAGGCGCGAAATAGGGCACGGCGCGCTGGCCGAAAGGGCGTTGGAGCCCGTTTTGCCGAGCGAAGCGGATTTCCCTTACGCCATACGCACGGTTTCCGAGGTTTTGAGCAGCAACGGCAGCACCTCCCAGGCCAGCGTCTGCGGAAGCACTCTTGCAATGCTGGACGCGGCCGTGCCCCTCAAGGCAAGAGTGC
>DAITPX010000152.1:0-3609 GCA_036833365.1 Clostridia bacterium
GTTGGACAGGCCGAGATACCACGAGGGAGCTTTTGAGATTTCAATTTCATACAAAGTTGGCGACAGGGTGCGCGTCGGCGCGACTTTATACAACAAAAGCAATTTTTTCCACCAAAAAATCCTTTACGCTGACAATGGCCCGATATATTGCACCGTAACTATCGAAACCGACGAGGGCAAGGAAGAACATGGGCTGAAATTACTTGGCATACTCGAGTATATGGAATGGGAAGGCCCTAGTCGTCACATTGAAACGGTACCGTATACTACTATTAAAATTGAAAAAATGAGCGACGACGGGGCTTACCCCTGTCTAACTATAAAGCAAGTCGATTACGAATTTACAAAGCCCGGGACATATACATTCAGCTTTTATGCCGCGTTTCAACAATTAGGCAGAAATTATTATGTAGAACAAGACAATCCTGCCGACCAAATTATCGTTACGGTTACCGAGGATTAATAACTATCCTAAACACCCAGAAGCGATTAAGCAGATAAAGGAGAAATATTGAATAAAAAATCAAAAATTAAGCTTATCATATCGCTTTCCGCCGTAGGTTTGGTGGTTTTATTAATAGGTATATATTTTTTAATTGGTTTTTGTGTGCCGCCGGACAGCTACGGCTTAGGTGTAGGATTTGATAGGCCGAGATACCACGAGGGAGCGTTTGAGTTTTTAAAGTCATACAAAGTCGGCGACAGAGTGTGCGTCCTCGCTATTTTATATAACAAAAGCAATTTTTTTTATCAAACAATCCTTTACGCCGACGACGGCCCCATTTATTGCACCGTAACTATCGAAACCGACGAGGGCAAAGAAGAGCACAAGCTGAAATTACTCAGCATAAACGAGTATCTTGAACGGGAAAACCCTAGTCGGTACATTGAAACGATACCGTATACTACTATTAAAATTGAAAGAATGGGCGACGACGGGGCTTACCCCTGCCTAACTATAAAGCAAGTCGATTACGTATTTACAAAGCCCGGGACATATACCTTCAGCTTTTATGCCGCGTTTCAACAATTAGGCAGAAATTACTATGTCGAACAAGACAACCCTGCCGACCAAATTATCGTTACGGTTACCGAAAATTAGCGGCAGGCTAAGTTTTAGAATACTTACATTTGAATAAATTATGAAAGAAACGGGCGCTTTTATAAAAGCGCCCGTTTTTATTCTTATAAATTCTGCTAAACGATTTGTAATACTTGGGAAAAAGGAATTTTGCCTCGCTTAATTATGCAAGCAAAATAAATTAGCCACATATCAGTATTGACAACTTACGCTTTTTAAATAATATTTAATGGAGTTAAATTGTCGCTGCCGTTATTATGCGTAATTTATTTCTTCACGCGCTCCATATATTCGCCCGTGCGGGTGTCAATACGGATTTTATCGCCCTCGTTGACGAACATCGGCACAGGCAACTGGTAGCCCGTTTCGACGGTGGCGGGTTTGGTGACGTTTGTCGCCGTGTTGCCCACCGCGCCCGGCTCGCAAACCGTGACGAGCAGCTCCACAAAGTTGGGCGGCTCTACGGAAAACGCCTCGCCCTTATAAAACTTGATGGTGGCCGGCATATTTTCGGTGATATACATCAAGGCTTCTTCAACCTGCGACTTGTTGAGGGGGACAAGGTCGAACGTTTCCTGGTCCATAAAGTAGTAAATGTCGCCGTCGGCGTAGGAATAGCTCATTTCCTTGCTTTCGATTGTGGCTTTTTCAAATTTTTCCGACGGATTGAACGTTCTTTCCAAAACCGCGCCGGTAACGATGTTTTTTATTTTCGCCCTGACAAAAGCCGCACCCTTGCCCGGTTTGACATGCTGGAAGTCGACTATCACGTAGATGTTGCCTTCCATTACGAACGTTATGCCTTTTCTGAAATCTCCGGCCAGTATCATAAAAAATCCTCCCTGTTTAGACTAGAGTATTATAATATCCTTGGGCGACTTTGTCAAATTGATTATACCGTCATTTTTGATAATAATGAGGTCTTCAATCCTGACTCCGCCCAAACCCGGCACGTAAATGCCCGGCTCGACGGTGATAAGCTGGTTTTCATGCAAAACCTCTTCGGAGGTCGGATTCATCGTGGGTTTTTCGTGAATGTCGAGCCCCACGCTGTGCCCCAGCCCGTGCTGGAAGTTTTCCTTAAAGCCGTTGGCGGTAATGACCTCGCGCGCCAACGCGTCAACCTCTTTGCCCGTCATGCCGGCTTTTACGTTGTTGAGGACGTTTAGCTGAGCCTTCAAAACTATACCGTAAATGTCGCGCATTTCCTTGGCGGGCTCGCCGCAGAAAACCGTGCGGGTCATGTCGGCGCAGTAGCCGTTGAAGGTGGCGGCAAAGTCCATCGTGATCGGGTCGCCCGCGGCGATTTTTTTGTCCGTCGGGTGGGCGTGCGGCTTGGAGGAGTTGGTGCCAGAGGCTATAATCGTGTCGAAAGCAAGCCCGTCGCCGCCGTTTTTCTTGAGGTAATATTCAAGCTCGGTCGCGATATCGCGCTCGGTGACGTCTTTTTTGATAAATTTTAAAATTTCCGAAAAAGCCTTGTCGGTGACAGCCTGCGCCTTGGTGATATACTCAAGCTCAACGGGTGTTTTGGTTTGGCGGATTTTGAGAATTTGCTCGCCGACGGGCACGAATTCGTAGCCCGGCAGCTTCGCCTTGAGCGCCTCGTATTCGGCGACGGTGATTTCGGTGTCTTCGAAGCCCACCGTTTTGGCGCCGGAGGCCTTGAGCAGCTCGTCGGATTTTTGGTAAGCCGTCAGCCCCCCGCCGATAAGCTCGACCTTGATGCCCTGAGGTTTCATTTTTTCGGTCGCCATTTCGTAGTAGCGCGAATCGGTTATGTAAACCGCCTGTTCCCGCGTCAGCACCAAAAAGCCGAATGTTCCCTTAAAGCCTGTGAAATACTGCCTGTTGTTTTGCGAAGTGACCAAAACGGCGTCGACGCCGTCGAGCAATTGGAATAAATTTGTGATTTTTTCCATTTTTTATGTTACCTCACTATAAATTTTTTTCATTAAAAGCGCGTCCTCCGCCTGTGTGCCGTCCGATTCTGAAAGAATGACGGGGTTCAGGCGGTATTTTTTTATGAGCCTTGCCAGCGGCTCGAATTCGGGGCCGAAACGCGTGTCGGCCATGGTAAGGTGCCTGATTTCGCCGCCCTTGCCGTATTCTATTTTAGAGAAATGCACGTGAATTTTTTCGGCGCGTTCGCCCAGCTCGGCGATAAGGTATTGGATGATTTTTTCGTAATCGGCTTCGGTCTTCAGCCCGCCCATCGTGCGGGCGTTGAGGTGCCCGAAATCTATCGCGGGAACAAGGACCTTATCGATTTTGCAAAATTCCACCACTTCCTCGAGGGTGCCGATTTGGTTTATTTTGCCCATCGTTTCGGGGCAGAACAAAAGGTTTTCGAACCCTTGGGCGTAAATCCGCTCCACCAGCTCGCCGATACGCGCCTTTGTCAGCTTGACGGCGGTTTCGCGGTCGAGCTTGCCCAATGACGCGGGATGGAAAACCACGCGATTCCCGCCCAGCGTAACGAGTTTTTTGGCGCTGGCGAGAACGTATCCGTAGGATTTTTCAGCCCT
>DAITPX010000153.1:0-3560 GCA_036833365.1 Clostridia bacterium
ACCATAAACTATTTTTGTACATTATAATTTTGCGCTTTTAAGCCCCGTTCTATCGGAAAGAAAAACAAAAAACTCCGTTAAAAGCCGATATTTGCCCCCAAAGCGTTGAAAAGCGCGAAGTATTGTGCTAAAATTTGTCTTGAGGTAACAAAAATGAAATTCCGCCATAAAAATCCGCCGTACCTGAACATCCTTGTGATAATTCTCGCGGCGATACAGATAGTTATGATAACGCTCAATATTTGCAAATTCGCGGGGCTTTTCGGCTTGTATTCCCTGATGACTGCGATGGAAATCGCTCAAACCGTTTTGGCTCTTATAATACTGGCGGTTTGCGGTTGCCTGGCGTTTATGCACTACAAAATAGAGCAGGGAAAGGTCAAAATTATGTTCGCGTTTTTCGACCTGACGGGGGGGAAGTTTTTCGTTTCACGCATACGGGCGGCAATCAGGCACACCGACGACAACGGGCTGTATTTGAGCGTTTATACCGACGATGTCGAGCCTACGATAATGAAAATAAACATCGCGCCGAAAAGCTACGACGAATTCGTTGAGGCGCTGCAAAAAGTCAACCCCGGCATTTACCTGACTGCGGACTGAGAAAAATTTTACGGCTATGGACCTTGTTATAGCTACGGGCAACAACGGAAAACTCGAAGAATTTCGCGATATATTGTCGGACAAATTCGGCAATATGTTTTCTATGCGCCAAATCGGGATAACCGAGGAAATCGACGAAAACGGCGAAACACTGGAGGAAAACGCCCTTATAAAGGCGCGTTACGTCAAAGCGCGCACGCCGATGGCGGTGCTTGCCGACGACACGGGGCTTTGCGTCAGGGCGCTGGGAGGCCTGCCCGGGGTGCACACGGCGAGGTTTGCTTTTGACGGGGCGACGCACGCCCAAAACAGGCGGTTTTTGCTTGAAAAAATGCGCGGAGCCGCCGACCGTTCGGCCGTTTTTAAGACGGTATTGGCGTTGATTTTGCCCGATGGCACTATCATTACCGCAAAGGGAGAAACCGCGGGAAAAATAACCGAAACCGAGCGCGGGGAACGCGGGTTCGGTTACGACAGCGTGTTTTTCTCGGACGACCTTCAAAAAACCTTCGCCGAGGGTTCGCTGGAGGAAAAGGACGCCGTTTCGCACCGCGCGAGGGCGATACGCGCGCTGCTGGCCCTGCTCAAAGAAAAATCCTATTAAAAACCGTGATTTTGCCCCTTTTCGCTTGACTTTTGAGCCGTTTTGCGGTGTAATATCAAAGGCTAAAAAAATTAAGCTTGGCGCTAATTGCAGTCGTTGTCCCGTATAAACACGGCTTACAGGCGAAACGCTTATCCCCGGCATTAAGAGCGGAATAAACCCGCATAAAAGCGAATACTTTGTTTGCGGGCGGCTAAAACCGTTGACAAAAACTCCCCCGCTGTGCTAAAATCTTTTAGCATTGTCGTGCGGGTGTAGTTCAATGGTAGAATGTCAGCCTTCCAAGCTGAACGCGTGGGTCCGATTCCCATCACCCGCTCCACTTTTTTGTGCCTGTAGCTCAGCAGGATAGAGCATCGGCCTTCTAAGCCGGTTGTCGGGGGTTCGAATCCCTTCAGGCACGCCATATATGCGGTGGGCGTAGCTCAGTTGGAAGAGCACCAGACTGTGACTCTGGGTGTCGTGGGTTCAAGCCCCATCGCCCACCCCATTATAAAACCCTTCTTAGGGGTGTAGCCAAGCGGTAAGGCACCAGACTTTGACTCTGGCATTCGTAGGTCCAAATCCTGCCACCCCTGCCATATATGACTCATTAGCTCAGTCGGTAGAGCACATGACTTTTAATCATGGTGTCCGGAGTTCGAATCTCCGATGGGTCACCAATTTAATCAAAAGCAGCGGCGCGGCGAAAGCAAAAACGCGTTTGGGCAAAAACAAAATCCACAAAAAACCGAGGTTTTAAGAGGATTTGTTTAGCCCTACAAAGCGTTTTTCTTTCGTTTATACCCGCCGAAATTTATCCCCTTAGCAAAGAGAATACGAGCACCTTTAGCTCAGTCGGTAGAGCACCTGACTCTTAATCAGGGTGTCCAGGGTTCGAGTCCCTGAAGGTGCACCAGCTTTATGCGGCTATGGCGGAACTGGCAGACGCGCTAGACTTAGGATCTAGTGTCTACGACATGGGGGTTCAAGTCCCTTTAGCCGCACCATTCGGACGGTGTCACGGAATACGTGATACCGTATTTTTTGCCCTAAAACCCGCTTTTTGGCGTTCAAAGCAAAACACTTGATGGTTTATTATCGATTATCCAGCATAAATCGTTTTCAGCAAAGATTGCCTTCTGCTCTGTAAATTTTTTCCCTCGGCCAAATCATAAACAGCTGACCAGATAATACCGTCCGCGCCCGCTCGCTTATTTTTACGTAAGGGTTTCATCACCGATGCGTTTAGCTCTCCAAATGAAAACGACTTCATTTTGGAAGTCGCTCTAGTATTGTTTTGATTTAATTTTCATACTTTTTAATTAGTATTTTTCTATCGTCATCAACATTTCTTTTAAGTTCTTTTAAGTAATCCGAATTAGCAAAGTTCTTTTCCAAACCTGTAAAAACTTTTTTTGCCAATTCCAAAGTGTTTGACAAAAACGGAATACCCCTAATATATACAAAAGTATCGTCAGTAACCTTTAGTGCAATGTATACTTTTTTTAGTTCTTCTAATTGTTCTAATGCTTCGTCAAATAACCAGCTTCATTAAGCCCGCAAGCATAATAATAACGAACAAAAGGAACTGCTAATTCTCTTGGCTGATTTGCGTTCAAGCCCTTATGTATTTTAAGGATCGTAATAAAAACATCTTTGGCTTCTTGCATCTTTTTAGATAAAAGCAATGGATTCAAACAGTTAAACCAGCTTTCAAGATCATTTTTCTTTTGCGCTATTTCCATGAAAATAGCCACAGAATTTACATAATCTTCTTTATAGAAATATGATAATGCTAGCACCCGCTTAGTTTTTAAAGAAACTTCTTCGCCATCAGTTAAAGCTGATAGCCGAGAAATAATCTCATCGTATTTTTTTGCGCTATATAATGTGTTAATTTCATTGATAGATTGTCTATTATTATTTGAAACTGCTTTATTCTTTTTTGGGAGAAAATTAAACAAATTCATATTAACTCCTTATGTTAATTAAAGCCTAACATTTCATGAGCCGAAAATCAAATGTTTAGTATATTCTTTAAATCATAAAAAAGACGGCCGAGGTTTTCACTCCCCGCCACCTTTTATTTTACGGTTCCGCTCCCGCAAGAAACCACCCGATCGGGTCTAATTTTATAATAAATATTTTACGTCGCTACGTTTTCGTATTGGAGCTTGTACAGCTTGTAGTACATTCCTTTTTGTTTCAGAAGCTGCTGGTGGTTGCCCTGTTCAATGACTCTGCCTTTATGCATTACTATAATATTGTCGCAATTTTGTATCGTAGAAAGCCTGTGCGCCACAATCAACGTCGTCCTTCCCTGCATAATTTTGTGCAAGGCGTCCTGAATAAGCAGCTCGGTCTCGGTATC
>DAITPX010000154.1:0-3482 GCA_036833365.1 Clostridia bacterium
TCGGCACCTCACCGTGATATCAACGAGTTGACTGCTTTGGCAGGAGCAAAGCTTCAAAAAATGGCTCTGGGCACCGACGGCGACCCCGTTTGGGGGCAGGCGTTTTACGAATCGATAAAAAGCGTCGGTCACGGCACCACCGTCAAAAACCATTTTACGACTTACGCCGCGGCCAAGCAGACCATATTTATGCTCTCCGAAATGGTTGCCGCCCGCCTGCGCCGCTATGCCGTTAAAGCGCAGCTCGTGCATTTATTTTGCCAGGACAGCTTTATGGCGACGACGGGCAGGCAAAAGCCCCTCCTCCACCCCAGCTCCTCGGGAGCGGAAATCGCCCGCACAGCCAACGAAATCCTGTACCAAATCTGGAACCCCAAAACTCAAAAACCCTTGCGCGGGCTGACCGTTTCGACGGGCAAACTTGTCGGCTTCGAGGACGAGCGGCAGCTTTCCATTTTCGACGGACAAATCCAAAGGGAAGAAAAGCTCGACTTTACAATCGACGGGGTTAAGGAGCGTTTCGGGCGCAACAGCATAAACCGCGCCGTTCTTATGGACAGCGTGTTCAGCAAAGACGACTACGTCGACCGCTCGCTGGAGGACAGCTACCTGCCTTTCAAGCGCTAAACGGCATTAATAAATTTTTTTAAAATGCGGGTATTTTTTTCAAAACGAATTATACTATATCCGAACCCCGATTTGGTGCGACCGTCGGCCCATGAGGCGCCGCGAACCCGACCCATTGACGGGTTCGTTTTTTTCGTCTATAATTAATTCATATTTTTAAGGTTCTTCCGCAAAGTGCGATTTAAGCATTGCGCCACGATTTTCCCGTATCCAAACATTTAAAAACTCGGCGAAATTTCAATAAAAATTACTATTTAAGCAGAAACTCGGATATAATTTTGATATAATAGGTATCGTAAACGGGACCGGCGCCATTTTAAAACATATTAAAAAAAATAGCGAAGTTTATGACAAGGTTGATTTATAGGAAAAATCTGAAAAACCCGCACAAAAAAGTTGCGGCGGTGTTATTTAATCAAGCGCTATTTAAGGCTTTTTGCCCTTTCTTGCGGGTTTTTCGTACCGTTTCCATTAAATTAACCGATACGCACCAAACCAAAATCTCGGTTTTCCGCGGCAAATTGGCGAAAAAAGCATTAATTGAAGGGGATTCTAAGATTTTAAACTTTAAAAAAATTTGCAGAGCAAACCAAATAAGCCCAATCCGCGGCGCGTATGCCGTATTTATAAAAATAAAATTAACGAGGGTGTTAAAAATGCTAAAAACCAAAAAATTCGCGGTTCTTTTAGCCGCCTGCCTGTCGGTGTTCGCAATTATTTTGCCGACGCCCGCTGCCGCGGACATAGGCCCCAAGCCGTCGGTCGTCGTCCAATTCGAGGGCTTGAGCGGCGAAACCTACTACGTCACGCTGCTTTCCAAAAGCGACTCGACTGGGCCGTACAGCGCCGACACGCCGCACGAGCATATATCCATGGACGAGGGCGACCTCCCCGTTTGGCAGAAGTTTTGGGATTATGCCGACAGCGACGGGTACTATTTCATCAATTTTCTCTTAAAAGCCAACGACACGGACAAATTCGTTTGGGGCTACTACCCGCCCTCCGACTTCAAAATTCTGATTTACCTGCCACGTACAGACACGTTTATTTCCAGCGCGCCGCTCAAAAGGTACGCTTTCGACAGCTATTATACCGCGTCTGTGGATATGTCCGAAATCACCCTCGAGGCCGTCAACGATTATTCCTTCCAAACCGAAAAAGGCAACGATATCTGGCCCCACCTGCTTTCGTTTGCGGCAAGGCTTGTCGGAACGCTGGCAATCGAAATACTTTTGGCGCTTGCGTTCGGCTTCACCTCCAAAAAACAACTTAAGGTGCTGTTTTTTGCCAACCTAGCCACGCAGGTTTTGCTCAACGCCGCGCTCAGCGTGATAATATACTTCGACGGGCTGCTCACTTTTTCGTTTTACTATATTCTGTTCGAAATAATCGTCACCGCCGCCGAGGCGCTGATTTACGCAAAATTCCTGCCCCCGGACAGCAAAAAACCGCAAAGCCGCGTTTGGTTCATAATCCTTTACGCGGTTGCGGCAAACCTGCTTTCATTTGCCGTCGGCACGTTTTTGGCTTACTTTAGCCCCGAGGTTTTTTAAGCTAAAATCTGTCATATAGCTCTAAACTCTAACTTCGCCAAATTTTTTAAAACTCCGTTTGTTTGGCTTAGGTTAACCAAAAACCGTTTTTCGCAAAAAAATAAAAATATTAGAATTTCGCAAAAAAATAGCTCCTGATACAGGAGCTATTTTTTTTCTAGGCTTAACGGCTTATTTATTAAAAACTCTTTTGCGGTTAATTTTTTGGAAACCGAAACAACTTAAATCATATTCGGCAAAATCGCACCGCTTTAAAAAACCGATATTCAGCACGTTATGCGTATTTAAAATCGCAAAAATCCCTGCCGTTTCAAAAGCCTTTAACCTGTCACATATTCTTAAGCGTTTCCAGCCTTCCGAGCAGTTTTTTCTTGATTTCCTCATAGTCGGCAAGCTTCGCCCTTTCAGCGTCGATAAGGTTTTTTGGCGATTTGGAAACAAACCCTTGGTTGCCCAGCTTTCCCGCGGCGCGGCTTATTTCAGCTTCCACGCCCTCAAGCTCTTTTTTGACCCGCTCGGTTTCCTTTTCGGCATCGACCATGTCGCCCAGCGGAATCAGCGCCTCGCCGCCGCGGCACACCACCGAAACGGTTTTTTCGGCGTCGAAAACCCCGAACGCGGCTTCGGCGTTGGCGAGTTTTTCGATATAAACGCGCGCCTTAACTATGCTTTCGTCGGACGGCTTGACAAAAAGCCTTATACGCTTCGAAGGCGAGACGTTCATTTCCGCCCTTACGTTGCGGATTTTCGTTATCATTTCCTTGACGGCTTCCATAGTGCCCGCCTCGTCCTCGAACCCGCGGTTTTGGGAAGCCGGATAGCTTTCCCTCATAATAGTCTCGCCGTGCCCGGGAAGGTTTTGATAAATTTCTTCCGTCACAAAGGGTACGAACGGGTGCAGCAGCTTCAAAATTTTGTCCAGAACATAAACCAAAACCGACAGGTTGGCAAGCCGCGCTTCTTCGTCGGTGCCGTACAGCACGGGCTTGGAAAACTCGATGTACCAGTCGCAAAATTCGCTCCACACAAAATCGTAAAGCGCCGTGGACGCCATGCCCAGCTCGAATTTTTCCAAGTTGTCCCCCGCTTCCTTGGCCGCGGCGTCGAGCCGCGTCAAAATCCATTTGTCCGCTGGCGACAACTTGCATTTGCCTATATCGGGCAGCTTTTTCCCCTCGCAGTTCATCAGAACAAAGCGGCTGGCGTTCCAGATTTTGTTCATAAAATTGCGCGTGTTTTCGACCTTATCCGAATTAAAGCGCATGTCGTTGCCGCTCGCCACGCCGTTGAGCAGCGAAAACC
>DAITPX010000155.1:0-3467 GCA_036833365.1 Clostridia bacterium
GCTTTGAGGGCGTTTAACGAAAACGGAGGTAATTGATGTCCAAAGACGATGTGATAGAAGTTGAAGGTTCGGTAATCGAGGCCCTTAGAAACGCGACATTTTTGGTCAAGCTGACAAACGGGCACGTCATTACCTGCTATATTTCGGGCAAGCTGAGGATGCACTACATCACTATTCTGGAAGGCGATACCGTTAAAGTCGAAATGAGCCCGTACGACCTTACGAAAGGGCGTATCGTATGGCGGAGCAAAGGCAAGTCACTGCCGCCCAAATAAATTATTTTTAATTTAAGGAGAAAAGAAAATGAAAGTTAGACCGTCTGTGAAGCCGATGTGCGACAAATGCAAGATAATAAAAAGGCACGGCAGAGTAATGGTTATTTGCTCTAAAAACCCTAACCACAAGCAAAGACAAGGTTAACGGCAAAAATAAAATGCGTCGAACGCCTGTGGCACTCATTCCAAATTTTGCCGTAGGTTTTGCCGCGTTGATATATAAATAATTAACAAACTTTTAGATAACTAAAATAAGGAGAGAAAATTAATGGCTCGTATTTCCGGTGTAGATTTACCAAGAGAAAAGCGCATTCAGATAGGCTTGACCTATATTTACGGAATCGGCGCGCCTATGGCGGACAAAATTTTGGCCGGCACCGGCGTAAACCCCGACACACGCGTGAAAGATTTGACCGAAGACGATGTTTCGAAACTGCGTGATTATATCGAAAAAAATCTCCACGTCGAGGGAGATTTGAGAAGGGAAGTAACTTCCAACATAAATCTGATGAAGGAGATCGGCTCTTACCGCGGCACAAGGCACAGAAAAAACCTGCCCGTCAGAGGCCAGTCGTCAAAACAAAACGCCCGCACGAGAAAGGGGCCTAAGCGCACCGTTTCTCACGGCAAAAAAGCGGTTAAGTAAGGAGGCGTGCATTTATGGCAGTAAAAAAAGCGGCTAAAAAAAGGAAAGAAGTCAGGAAGGTAGATAAAGGCGCCGCGCATATCCAAGCTTCCTTCAACAACACGCTGGTCACCATCACCGACTTGAACGGCAACACCCTGAGCTGGTCAAGCTCGGGCAGCCTGGGCTTTAAGGGCTCGAGGAAAAGCACGGCGTACGCTGCTCAGCAGGCGGCGGAAGCCGCGGCAAAGGGCGCGAAAGAGTACGGGCTCAAGACCGTGGAAGTTTTTGTAAAAGGCCCCGGGCAAGGCCGCGAAGCGGCAATCAGGGCGCTTCAGACGGCAGATTTGCAGGTAACAATGATTAAGGACGTTTCGCCGATACCGCATAACGGATGCCGCCCGCCGAAACGCAGAAGAATTTAAGGAGGGACGATAAGCTTTATGGCAAGATACACATCGGCGGACTGCAGGCTTTGCAGGCGTGAAAAAACAAAGCTGTTCCTGAAAGGCGACAGGTGCTATGGGCCGAAATGCGCGCTTACGCGCAGGAACAAAACCCCCGGCCAGCACTGGGACAGCCGCAAAAAGGTCACGGAATACGGAATGCAGCTTCGTGAAAAACAAAAGGCTAAAAGAATATACGGATTGCAGGAAAGTCAATTTCACAAATACTACGAAATGGCGGAAAGCATGCGCGGCGTAACGGGCACGAATATGCTTGTTATGCTTGAAAAAAGGCTGGACAACGTCGTTTACCGCATGGGCATGGGCGCAAGCCGCAGCCAGTGCAGGCAGATGGTGACCCACGGACACATCACCGTAAACGGCAAGGCGGTCAATATTCCGTCGTATCAGGTAAATACGGGCGACGTTATCGCCGTCAAGGAAAACAAAAGAGAATTGCCCAACTATGTCGAGCTAAGGGAAATGAAGGCCAGCAACTTGCCCAAGTGGCTGGAATTTGACCCGGCGCAGCTGACGGGAAAGGTGCTGGCACAACCGACCCGTGAAGATATTGATTTGTCAATCCAAGAGCATATGATAGTCGAGTTGTACTCGAAGTAATTTCAATGTCTTCAACCTCAAAATAATCAAAAAGGAGATTGTTTGCTTATGATGGAAATCGAAAAACCGAAAATATCCGTCGAAGAATCCGCCAACGGCAGCGCAGTCAAAATCGTAGTCGAACCGTTGGAAAGAGGTTTTGGTATTACTTTGGGTAACTCGCTTCGCAGGGTTTTGCTTTCGGCTCTTCCCGGCGTCGCCGCGGCAGGCATAAAAATCGATGGCGTTCAACACGAATTTTCCACCGTCGAAGGCGTGAAAGAGGACGTAACCGAAATTATACTCAATATCAAAAATTTGGCGCTTAAGTCGAGCAACATAGACAAGAATTTCAGAAAAGTGCTGACTATCGACAGGACCGGCCCCTGCGACGTGTACGCATCCGACATCGTGACCGACGCTGAGGTGGAAATACTCAACCCCGACCTTCATATCTGCACTATCGACAACGGCGGGCGCCTGGCGTGCGAACTGTATGTCGCGCGCGGCAGAGGGTATGTTTCGGCGGAGAAAAACAAGGAAATAAACAAAGAGTTGAAGCTTAATTATCCTATCGGCTTTATTCCTATCGACTCGATTTACGCGCCCGTCAAAAAAGTCAATTACAACGTCGAAAGCGCGCGCGTGGGGCAAAGCATGGGTTTTGACAAACTTACACTGGAATGCGAAACCAACGGGGCGTTCGCCGCCCGCGAAATCGTTTCGCTCGCCGCAAAAATCCTCGAGGATTACATCAAGTTGTTTGTCGACCTTTCCAGCAGCATCAGCGTTATGGAAATTTTGGTAAACCCCAAATCGGACAGCAAACAAAAGGTTTTGGAAATGAGCATCGACGATATGGACCTTTCGGTGCGTTCGTTCAACTGCCTCAAACGGGCGGGGATTCAAACGGTCGAGGACCTGACCAGAAGGACGGAAGAGGATATGCTCAAGGTCAGGAATTTAGGCAAAAAATCGCTGGACGAAGTTATCGTCAAACTGGAAAGTTACGGCTTATCACTTAAGAATAAGGAAGAATAGGAGGCAATACAGATATTATGGCAGAACAAAGAAAGCTGTCCAGACCGACAGACCAAAGAAGGGCGCTTTTGAGAAACCAGGTTTCTTATCTTCTTTGGAACGGCAAGATTGAGACTACTTTTGCGCGCGCTAAAGAAGTGCAAAAATTGGCGGAAAAATATATTACTTTGGCGATGAACACCTACGGGGATACGGTCAAGGTCAATAAGGCCAAGGTCGTGAAAGGCGCCAAAAGCACCGTGGAGGTGCTTAACGACGGCCCCGCGAAGCTCGCCGCGAGAAGAAGGCTTATGCGCAACCTCTACGACATTTTGGAAGCCAAAGGGGAAAAGGAATCGCGCACGGCGTACAAAATCCGTACCGCCGACGTAAGGCATCCGCTGATTGAAAAGATTTTCAACGAGTACGCCCCGAAATTTGACAAAATCGCTCAGGAGAAGGGACAGCGCGGCGGTTATACCGCTATTTACAGGCTGGGGC
>DAITPX010000156.1:0-3424 GCA_036833365.1 Clostridia bacterium
GACATACGCACCGACAACTACATCAGCGGGCGTTTCGGTTGATTTTGCCCCTTAACAAAACGCATTAACGGTGCTATAATACCCTTAAAATGAGTAATGTAACTTAAAGGAGTTTACATTATAGGAGTAATAAAATGAATTATCGCATTAGGTACGAAACCGAGATGAAACGGCTTAAATTGAATCTTTTGAGGCTGTGCAACCTCGTGACAAGCCAGATACAAAAATCCGTCAATTCGCTCATGGAATACGATTTGGAGCTCGCTTCTCAGGTCGCCGCCCAGGACGATATGGTCGATGAAATGGAACACCAAATCGAAAAGCAGTGCCTCAACCTCCTGCTCAAGGAACAGCCGGTGGCCAAGGATTTCCGCGAGGTGTTTTCGTCGCTTAAAATGATTACCGACCTCGAGCGCATAGGCGACCAGGCCGAGGACATCGCGCGCCTCGTTTTGGGGCTTAGCGGCGCGGGTGTAATCAAAAAATTCGAATACATCGCCGAAATGACGGCCGTTACGCTCGAAATGGTCAACGGCAGCGTGGACGCTTTTATTAAGGAAGACCTTTCCCTTGCCGAGCAGGTCGTGCAAAAGGACGATATACTCGACGACCTGTTTTTGAAGGTCCGCTTCAAGCTGTCTGAAAAAATCCGCGCGCACAGCGATTCGGCGGAGGATATAATAAGCATAATAATGATAGCGAAATACCTCGAGCGCATAGGCGACCACGCCGTAAACATCTGCGAGTGGACGAAATATTACGAAGCCGGAGAGAGATAACAAAACAAAGCAATAAGCGGAGGTGAAAGGGCTTTGCCTAAAAAAATAATTTACGTTGCCGAAGACGACATAAGCATAAGGCAGCTTTACGAATACGCCTTCGACAACCGCGAATTCGAGGTCATGGGGTTTGAAACGGCGGAGGAGCTTTTGGACGCCTGCGAGGCCGTAAAGCCCGACGTCATAATCATGGACCTTATGCTGCCCAAAATGGACGGTTTGGCCGCGATAAACCTTCTCAAAAGCAGCCGCGACAAAAAGGATATTCCGATTATCATTATCAGCGCCAACGGTGCCGAAACAACGAAAGTCAAGGGCTTCAATTCGGGCGCCGACGACTATCTGGAAAAACCTTTCGGAGTGCTTGAGCTTGCCGCGCGGGTAAAGCGCCTTATTAAACGCGGCGAGGAAAAGCCCCAAAACCTGTTCGCTTTCCGCGACCTTAGGGTGGACGCGTCGAGGCACGTCGTCACCGTAAAAGGCGCGGAAATCGATCTAACCCCCAAGGAGTTCGACATTTTGAGGCTTCTTGCAGAGCGCAAAGGCTTGGTGGTTTCTCGCGACGAAATTTTCGACGTCGTCTGGGGCGAAAATTATTTTACCGAAACGCGTACTTTGGATATTCACGTTCAGCGCATACGCGAAAAGCTCAAGGAGGCGTCGGGCGAGGAATACGTCCGTACCGTCCGCGGCGTAGGATATATTTTAAAATAAAAAAATCTTTTTGCCGCGCCTCTTAAAAAACGTTTTTCGACGTTTCGGGCGCAATTTTTTTAGGGAAACGAACGCTATGAAAAGAGAAATGGTTTTGAAAAACATGCTGGTGACGGCCTTGGCGCTGTTGGTTTTAGCCGTCGTCGCCGTCATCGTGACCGATTATTTCGCCGACAGGCAGCAGGCCGACAGCATAGTCAAAATGTCTTACGCCTTCAAAAACAGCTTTGAATTCAGAGAAGACAACGACTACGAAAAATATACAGAGCTGCCCGATTCCCTGAAAGGGGGCTTCAGGCTTACCGTGTTGGACGAAAACGGCAACGTTTTGGGCGATTCGGCAAAAGACGCGGCGGACATGGAAACGCACGCCGACAGGCAGGAATTTTTGCAGGCGCTCGAAAACGGCACGTCCGAGGTTGTCACACGCTATTCCGAAACCTTCAAGTACAAAATGACCTACTACGCCTTCCGCGTAACCGACGGCGAACAAACCGCGGTCATAAGGTTAGCGGCGCGCGCCCAGGACATAAACGACTACGCCCTGTCTATGGTTCCCGTCCTGTTCGTTCTGATTTTGACTGTGTATTTTCTTTCAATGCTCGTCACGGTAAACGTCAACAACAGCGTTTTGAAAGCCTTTAAAACGGTGGAAACCAACCTCAACCTCATCAACAGCGGCACATACAGCAAAGTTATGCCTACTTTCAAGCACGAGGAAATAAACCGCGCGATAGTGGGGCTTAACGACATTCAGGAAAAAATAAACGGAAATATCCGCTCGCTCACCGCCCAGACGCAAAAGCTCGACAGCGTTTTAGAAAGCGCCGAGCAGGGCATTATAGCTTTGGGCAGCGACATGGACGTCTTGCTCATAAACAGCTTTGCCAAGGCGATTTTCAAAATAAGAGGCGGCATAACGGGCAAGCATATTTTGTTCACGGGCTGCGACAAAACCTTTTACGATTCGCTTACGTCGTGCATATCCAATCACGGCGGCGTTTTCGAGTATGCCGCCGAGGACAAGGTTTATCAGGTCAAGGTAAACACAAACGTCGCGTCCAAGGATATCGAAGCGGTGGTGGTGCTGAGCGACATTACGGCCATAAAGCGTATGGAACGTCTCAGGAGCGATTTTTTCGCCAACGCCTCGCACGAGCTCAAAACGCCCCTTACGGGCATAAAAGGCTTCGCCGAGCTTATCCAAAACGAAAGCGAAACCGACACAATCAAAAAATACAATTCGTTTATACTGAAAGACTCCGAGCGCATGCTCACTTTGATTGAAGATATGCTAAAGCTCTCCCATCTCGACACGCGTGCCGAATGGGGCAAAAAAGAAAAAATCGACCTCGCTGCCCTTGCCCGCGAGGTGTCCGGAAGCCTTTCGGCGACGGCGCGGAGCAAAAAAGTCGCTATCGAGCTCGAAGGCGGCGCCCGGATTTACGCAGTCAGGGAAGATATGCACGAGCTTATCGAAAACCTCTTGTCAAACGCCGTGCGCTACAACAAAGAGGGCGGCAGCGTGCGCGTTACCCTTTCCGAAGACGGCGAAACCAAAATAACCGTCGCCGACACGGGGATAGGCATCGACAAAGAGCATCACGAAAGAATTTTCGAGCGCTTTTACCGCGTCGACAAGGGGCGCAGCAAGCAAAGCGGCGGCACGGGCTTGGGCTTAAGCATTGTCAAGCACATAGTCAGCCTCTACGGCGGGCACATCGCCCTCGACAGCAGGGTCGGCGAAGGCACCACGATAACCGTAACATTATAAAAACAACAGGTAAAAACTTAAAACGTAATTAAGGCTCACCAAAATGGTCGCGCAAAAATTTTTAATAAAAAATTTACTTTTATAAATTTGACATAAACGGCTTAAGGCGGCGGAGGAAAAACGTAACGAATCGCGAGGACAAAGTTAACCTAAAAAA
>DAITPX010000157.1:0-3404 GCA_036833365.1 Clostridia bacterium
TTATAGAGGCTCACTCCATAATCTTCGGCCGGCTGCCCGCCCGACAGCCTGCGCGAAAGCTTTTTGCAATTGTATTTGTTCCAAAAATCAGGCGGGGAGCTTTCGCCGCTTTTGAAAACCATAAGGCCGAAAGAATTCAGCAGGGTTAATTCGGGCGTTGTGCTAAAGGGCGGAATTTCCGTTTCAAAGCGTTCGTAAAGCTTTAAACTGTTTTTCGAAGCCTTATATTCGGTGGGCAAAATATGATGTTCAGTCTTAAATGAGTGTATGAAATTTTCCTTCGAATTAAATCCATATGAAAAAGCTATGTCCGAAATTGGGCCGCCCGCAATTTGAATTTCACGCGCAATCTCCGAAAGCCGCCGCTTGCAGATATAGGCTGCGGGAGTAAGGCCAGTAACTTCCTTGAACACCCTTATAAAGTGATATTTCGAATAGCCGGCCGTTCTCGCCAAATCATCCAAAGAGAGGTCGTTTTTCAAGTTTTTCTCAATATAATTCAGGCACCGTCCGATATGTTCCCGATAATTCATAGTTTAATTATATCAAAATAAAAAGACGGATGATTGATAAAAATTGCGGAAACTTCCTAAAAAGGTTTTCAAGATAATTTGCGCTAAAAAGCAACGCACCAATTAGCCTTGATAAAATTATAAAGGCAAAATTATTTATTGTGATTTTTTTAGTTTGCTTTAAGATAGAATCCGCCAAAGCAACTTGAGTCATTTTGTCAAAAACGCTTGTCAAAGCTTTGCCGATGTGTTACGCTACAACGGTATTTTTGTTTATAGGGATGGGGCGATGAAAGGCTTTGACAACGATTTATACGTAAAAAAACAAACCGAGCGCATACTCGAGCGCATTGAAAGCTTCGACAACAAGCTATATCTCGAATTCGGAGGAAAACTTTTCGACGACCTGCACGCGGCGCGCGTCCTGCCCGGTTTCGACCCCAACGCCAAGGCTAAAATTCTTCAGCGTCTGAAGGACAAGGCCGAGGTGATTTTTTGTGTGAGCGCACAGGATATCGTGCGCAACAAAATCCGCGCCGACTACGGCATAACCTACGGCATGGAGGTTTTGCGCGTTATCGACAGCCTGCGCGGCTACGGGCTTTATGTAAGCAGTATCGTCATTACCCAATACGAAGACCAGGTAGGGGCGGAAATGTTCCGCCAGCGGCTTATGCGCAGGGGCGAGAGCGTTTATCTCCACCGCCTTACAAAGGGCTACCCACTCGACGTGGACACCATAGTTAGCGACTCGGGTTACGGTTCCAACCCATTTATCCCTACGACGCGGCCGTTAGTGGTTGTCACCGCGCCGGGACCGGGCACGGGCAAGCTTGCGACGTGCCTTTCGCAGCTTTATCACGAATACAAGCACGGCGGCAAAGCGGGTTACGCTAAATTCGAGACATTTCCGATTTGGAACCTGGACCTCAAGCATCCCGTAAACGTCGCCTACGAGGCGGCCACCGCCGACCTTTTAGACGTCAATATGATAGACCACTTCCACCTAGCGGCATACGGCGTGACGTCGGTCAACTACAACCGCGATTTGGAAACTTTTCCGCTTGTAAAAAGCATACTCGACCGGATTTTGGGGCGCGAGCTTTATCTCTCGCCCACCGATATGGGCGTCAATATGGTCGCGGACGCGATAATCAACGACGAAGTTTGCCGCAATGCGGCCAAGCAGGAGGTAATACGCAGGTATTACCAGGCTTGCGTTGATTATAAAAAAGGCATCGGCTCGACGGAAACTGTCCACCGTTTGGAATTTTTGATGAAACAGCTCGGCCTTTCGCCCACCGACAGGCTGACGGTGGCGGCGGCGCTGGAAAAAGAAAAAAGCACTGGGCTGCCCGCGGTCGCTATTCAGCTCGACGAAAAAACAATCGTTACGGGCAAGCAGTCACCTCTTATGACGGCCTCCAGCGCGGCGATTTTAAACGCGTTAAAGGTTTTCGCCAAAATGGACGACAAAATCAAGCTTCTGCCGCCTCAGGTAATCGAGCCGATTTTGCAGCTCAACAGCAACCTTTACCACAGCAAAAGCGAAATGATGACCTTGGAGCAAACACTGGTGGCTTTGACGGTGTCGCGGGCATACAATCCCGAGGCGGGGGTGGCGCTGGCTCAGCTGAGCAAACTCAGGGGTGCGCAGGCCCATTCGTCGCATATACTGACCCACACCGACAGTTCCATTTTCCGCGTTTTGGGCATGGATCTCACCAGCGAAAGCACGTTCATCAGCGACGACCTGTATACCGATTAACATGTTTTTATTTTTTTCAATATAAAAATTATAGGTTGCAAGAAGCCGCCGGGAGCGGCCTTTATCATAAGTAATTTAATTATTATTAAAAGATTTTGCTTAGTTTTTTGCATAGATTGTTGGATATCAAAAGTGGTTTCAAATTTTATCGGTTTGTTCAAAGAGAAACATAGATGATTGTTCAAACCAATTGAACTAATTTTCCCTTACCCATTGATTGTAAAGCCGAGTTGTGGTATCATACAGACTATAAACGCTTTTTACAAAAGAAAGCATAAAACGGAGGAATTATGGCTCAACCTTCAAACCCGCTGATACTGACGTTCGACTGCGGCACGCAAAGCATGCGCGCGCTGATTTTCGACCGCAACGGCAATATAGTGGCGAAAGCCCAGCAAAAATACGCCCAACCTTATTATTCGCGCAAACTGGGCTGGTGCGAGCAAAGCGTGGAGTTTTACTGGGACAATTTGTGCAAGGCCGGCAAGGAGCTGGCGCAAAATTACCCCGACGCGTGGAAGGACGTTATCTGCGTGACTCTTTCGGCTTTCCGCGACAGCTACACCTGCATAGACCGCGACGGAAATTTTCTGCGCGACGTGATTTTGTGGCTTGACCAGCGCATGGCGGAGTGCAGCGACCCGCTGCCGCTCAAGTCGCGCCTCGCGTTTAAAATCGTCGGCATGTCCGAGGCCCTGAACGTTCAGCGCAAAATAACCAAAAGCAACTGGATTAAGGAAAACGAACCCGAGGTCTGGGAAAAAATGTACAAATACGTCAGCGTGGGCTGCGCCCTCAACTACAAGCTGACGGGGGAAATCAAAGAATCTGTCGCTTCGAACATCGGGCATATCCCTTTCGACTATAAAAGCAAAACGTGGAAAACAACAAGCGACGTGCAATATCCGCTTTTCGGCATTGCGCCCGAAAAGCTTTGCGACCTTGTGCAACCACTGCAACCTCTGGGCTACATTACCGACGAGGCCGAACGCCAGACGGGAATCAAAGCGGGGCTGCCGCTAATCGCCACGGGCTCGGACAAAGGCTGCGAGTCTCTGGGTACGGGCGTGATTGACAAGGAGTCCGCGGCGCTGTTTTTGTCTTATCTCAGGACGGGCGCGGTA
>DAITPX010000158.1:0-3379 GCA_036833365.1 Clostridia bacterium
ACAGGCCGCGCCCGCCAAGGCAGCATACGCGCGCCGCAATGGCGCAAGGGCGGCGTGGTGTTCGCTCCCAAGCCGAGGGATTTTTCCAAGAAAATCAACAAAAAAGCCCGCGCGGCGGCGTTTTGCAGCGCGCTGAGCTATAAAGCCAGAAACAACGAGCTGATTGTGCTGGACAAACTTGAGCTGGCCGAAGGCAAAACAAAGCTTATGGCCAAAATCCTCGACAACTTTAAGCTGACGAAAAAGACGCTTTTGATTATCGAGGGCGGCGACGAGAATATCCTGCGCGCCGGCGGCAACATAGATATCCTGACGGTGGCCGTTTCCGACCTTGCCAACGTTTATCAGCTGGTCGCAAACTCAACCGTCCTCGCCACAAAACAGGCGCTTAAGCAAATCGAGGAGGTTTACGCATAATGAACGCATACGACATCATTATCCGCCCTATACTCTCGGAAAAGAGTTACGACGGAATTCCCTCCAAAACATACACTTTCGAAGTGGCCAAAAAGGCCAACAAAGTGGAAATCAAAAAGGCCGTCGAGGAGATATTCGGCGTAAAGGTCGAAAAAGTCAATACGGTAAACGTCGACGGCAAGCTGAAAAAACAGGGAAGGACGATAGGATTCCGCCCCGACTGGAAAAAGGCAATCATTCATCTAGCGCCCGATTCGAAGACAATAGAGTTCTTTGACAGTTTGGCTTAATTAGGAGGAATAGACTAATATGGCTATCAGAAGATACAAACCCACCTCGGCGGCGCGCCGTTTTATGTCGGTTTCGTCGTTTGAGGAAATCACCAGCACGACCCCCGAAAAAAGCTTGCTGGTTTCGCTGAGCAAGTCGGGCGGCAGAAACGCCACGGGCAGGATTACCGTGCGCCATATCGGCGGCGGCAACAGGAAGAAATACAGGATAATCGATTTTAAACGCAACAAGTACGATATACCCGCAAAGGTCGCCTCAATCGAATACGACCCCAACCGCTCGGCAAACATCGCTTTGCTTCACTACGCCGACGGCGAAAAGAGATATATTCTCGCCCCCTTGGGGCTTAACGTCGGCGACGTTATCGTTTCGGCGGAAACGGCGGACATCAAGACGGGCAACAATATCCCTTTGGAAAATATCCCCGTGGGCACGATTTTGCACAATATCGAGCTTAACCCCGGCAAGGGCGGGCAGATAGCGCGCTCGGCGGGAATTTCGGCTCAGCTTATGGCGAAGGAAGGCAGGTACGCGACCCTCAGAATGCCCAGCGGCGAAATGAGAATGGTTTTGGCCAAATGCCGTGCGACAATCGGGCAGGTAGGCAACCTCGACCACGAGATTGTTTCCATCGGCAAGGCAGGCAAGAAAAGGCACATGGGCATCCGCCCGACAGTGCGCGGAAGCGTTATGAACCCCTGCGACCACCCTCACGGCGGCGGCGAAGGCAAATCGCCTATCGGGCACCCCGGCCCGCTTACGCCTTGGGGCAAACCGGCTTTGGGCTACAAGACAAGAAAGAAAAAGAACGCGTCCGACAAGTTTATTGTCAAGAGAATCAACTAACGGAGGAAGGTTATGAGCAGATCAACTAAAAAAGGCCCGTTTGTGGAAGAAAGGCTTTTGAACAGAATAAAGGAACTTAACAAAAAGGGCGAGAAAAAACTGATTAAGACCTGGTCGAGAGCGTCAACGATTTTCCCCGATTTTGTCGGACACACGATAGGCGTTCACGACGGGAAAAAACATGTCGCGGTTTATATAACCGAAGATATGGTAGGGCTTAAGCTCGGCGAGTTTGCGCCCACCAGAACCTTCAGGGGACACTCGGGCGGCAAGTCCACCGCCGCAAAACAATAAGGAGGGGAGCTTAAGTGGCAACAAGAGTTAAGGAAAAAGCTTTGAAATTCAAAGAAAAACGCGAAAACAGGCCCTTCGCGGTGGCGAAATATATCCGCATGTCTCCTTCCAAAGTGCACGTTGTGCTTGACCTCATACGCGGAAAGGGTTATTTCGAGGCCGTTGCGATTTTGAAAAATTCCCCTAAAATCGCCTGCGAGCCCGTTTTGAAAACGCTCAATTCAGCGGCGGCAAACGCGGAGGTCAATAAGGGCATGAGCAAAGACAATTTGTTTGTAGCGAAATGCTTTGCCGACCAAGGCCCCACTTTAAAAAGGTTTCAGCCCGTTTCCAAAGGCAGGGCGCACAGCATTTTGAAACGCACATGCCACATAACGGTTGTGCTGGAACAAAAGGTCAAATAGGGAGGAAAATATGGGACAGAAAGTTAATCCGCACGGACTGAGAGTGGGTATCATAAAAGACTGGAATTCGAAATGGTATGCCGAAAAGAAAGACTTCGGCAAGCTTATAAAAGAAGACAACGACATAAGAAAGTTTATTTATAAAAAATACGAGCAGGCCGCCATCAGCGAAGTCAAGCTTGAAAGAAACGAAAAGAAAATTACAATCGACATTTATACCGGAAGGGCCGGCGTTTTAATCGGCAAGGGCGGAGCGGGAATCGAGGCGATAAAGACGGAGCTCAACAAAATCGCAAAAGACAAAGAGCTGACCGTCAATATTATGGAAGTTAAGCGGCCGGACATGGAAGCGCAGCTTGTCGCCGAAAATATCGCGTCCCAGCTCGAAAAAAGAATCGCGTTCAGAAGGGCTATGCGCCAGTGCATCGGGCGCGCCATGCGCGCGGGCGCCAAGGGAATCAAAACAATGGTTTCGGGGCGTTTGGACGGAGCGGAAATAGCCAGGCGCGAGCAGTATCACGAGGGCAGCATTCCCCTGCACACCCTGAGGGCTGACATAGATTACGGTTTTGCCAAGGCCAGAACGACTTTCGGCATTATCGGAGTGAAGGTCTGGGTTTACAAGGGGGAAATCCTCGGCAAAAAGAAACAAGGAGGTAACTTGTAATGTTGATGCCCAAAAGAGTAAAAAGGCGCCGCCAGTTTCGCGGCAGAATGAGGGGCGAAGCGCATAAGGGCAACAAAATCGCTTACGGCGATTTCGGTTTGGAAGCCCTCGAGTGCGGCTGGATTACAAGCAACCAGATAGAGGCGGCGCGTGTCGCGATGACCAGGTTTATCAAGCGCGGCGGCCAAGTTTGGGTGGATATATTCCCCCACAAGCCCGTAACGAAAAAACCCGCCGAGACCCGCATGGGCTCGGGCAAGGGCAGCCCGGAATACTGGGTGGCGGTCGTAAAACCCGGCAGGATTATGTTTGAGATGGCCGGCATTCCGGAAGACCAGGCGAGAGAGGCGCTAAGGCTTGCCAGCCACAAGCTTCCCGTCAAATGCAAGTTTGTCAAGAAAGAAGACGAGGTGAACACGAATGAAGGCTAATAAAGTCAGAGAAATGAATAATGAGGAAT
>DAITPX010000159.1:0-3359 GCA_036833365.1 Clostridia bacterium
GGTTTTTTCAAAGGTAAAGACGTTTTCGGGCAAGCCCCGGATTATCCGCCTGTCAAGCCCTTTCGCGTCATGGTTGCCGGCAAGCAAAAAAATCACGAGGTTTTTAGCCGCCCTAAAAGCGTCGGTCACCGCCCTTACGGTTTTTTCCCTCGGCGACGCGCCGTCGAAAAGGTCGCCCGCTATTATCAAAGCGTCCGCTTCCCTCGCCGCGTAGTCCACCAGCTCGCAAAAACCGGAGGTTATTTCGTCGCGCCTGACCTTGGCGTTTGGCCCCAGCCCCGACAGCGGCGAATCCAGATGTATGTCCGAACAGTGCAGAATTTTCATTAAACCCTCAGAAAACTTAGTTTTGTTTAATTTTAACACAGCGCCGCGAAAAATACAAGCCGCTTTCCCCCCAAAAGGGCGGCAAAAAAACCGCTTTTTGCGATAAAAAGCGGTTTTATGCCCGTTTGACTTATTTGCAAACTTCGTTGAGTTTTGTTACCAGTTCGTCGGCCTTAATGCCGTGCACCGCCGCGGCTTCCTCGACCGTTTCGCCGCTTGCGGCCAGACAGCCGATGCAGCCCATGCCGTAGCTTTGGAAAACCGACGCGGTGTTCCTGTTTGCGTTAAGTACGTCGATAATTTTCATATCTTTGGTTATCATATATTTTCTCCTTTATTAATTAGTTTCCTTTTTCCCAGCCGATATTATTCGGATTTTTCCTTATATCGGCCCTTGCCAAATTTTTCTTGGTTTTTTCGGGCGTATCGCTCGGATTAAACTCACAAAACTTGCGGCTCCGTGACCGTTTATTTAATTACGCCCGTATCCCGTTTTGCGCTTGGCGCCCCGCGCCAAAACTGCCGCTTTTAAAATTTTATTCGTTATGCTTACGCAACTCTATTTTTTCAAATTCCTTTAAATATTTGATTTGAAAAGCAGTTCGGTTTATTCAAAGATTTTAGTTCCGCATTCGGGGCAGAATTTAGAGCCCTTTTTGACGTGCGCGCCGCATTTTGCGCAAACGCCCTTTCCCGACGCCGCCGCGCCGCATTCGGGGCAGAACTTCGCGTTGACGTTCATTTTGGCTCCGCACTCAGCGCAATACTTGACGTTTTCCTTAACCTCGGCTTTTTTGTCCTCGGCGTTTTCTATGTTGCCGAAAGCGTTGCCGAGCACCCCCCCGGCGCTTTGCCCCATGCCCATGCCGACAAACATTCCCGCCGCGCCTCCGCTGTTGCGCGCCGCGTCGCCCAGGGCGTCAGCCGCCCGCTTTTGTGTGTAGGTGCCCATCTTGTCGCCGAGGATTCCCAGCGCCGACCTTTCGTCCATAGCCTTTTCCACGCTTTCGGGGAAGGATATACTCTCGATTACAAAGTTGACAAGCTCAAGCCCCATTTTTTGGAAGCTGCCGCGCACATTGACAAGGCACATGTCGGCAAATTCCTGCATATTGGCGGCAAGCTCGAGCGCCCCCACCTTGGATTCGCCGATAGTATCCACAATGCTCGAAATCAGCATGCTTTTAAGGTAGGCGTTTATGTCGCTTACGGTAAACCTGCTGTTGGTGCCGAAAAGCTCCTGCAGCAAAACCCTGGCGTCGGCAACCTTAAAGCTGTATGTGCCGAAAGATTTTATTCGAATTACGCCGAAATCCTTGTCCCTTAACGGAATGGGCGAACTGGTCCCCCATTTTTGGTTGGTAAACTGTTTTGTATTGACAAAATAAACCTCGGCCTTAAAGCGCGACTGCCTTTTCTGATAAAACAACGCCCCCAATCCCGACAAAATTGGCAGGTTTTTGGTTTCGAGCTTGTATTTGCCCGGGCCGAAAACGTCGGCGATTTTGCCAAGGTGCACAAAAATCGCCACCTGCGATTCCCTAACCGTCAAGGACGACCCGCTGATTATTTCCTTGCCGCCGTGGGGGTAACGGTACGCCAAAAGGTCGTTGCTGTCATCCTTCCATTCGATGACCTGCCACATTTGGTCTCTGAAAGCCATTTTGGTTTCTCCTTTTTTGTTGGATTAACGCCGCCGAAATTTTACGGCAATTGTCGGGAAATATTACCGCCTACGGTCATTAAGCCCTATGGGCAAAAAATTTTGCCGCTCATTTCGTTTTCTTGTTTATAAAACTGCCGTTTTCGATTTTTTCTGAACTTATCTTCGGTAACGCGCTTAAAATCGTAAACGCTTTCGCCGGTACTTCGGTTTCCGTCGCGGCTTTATTATATGCCGATAGTTTATTATTTTTTTAAGCTTACCGCAATTTCCGCAAAGTGAATTACCTAACGCAACTTTTATTTGTACTTCGCTCCGCTCATTTTTAAATTTACAGATACGTCCCGCAGGTAATTGCCACGTGCACCGCGCCAAACACGACCGAAACAAGCGCCGCGATATCGTTTTTAAGCCAAATCCCCGCAAACAAAAAGCACAGCGGCGGCGTGGCGGCCATCCCTATCACCAAAAGCCACGGATAAACGGCGCCCTGAAAGTAAAACACCCACGAAACGTAATACGCCGCCAAAAATAACGCCGCAACCGCCAAAAACGCGGGGCTTCTCCTGCCGCTTTTGGAAACCACGAAGATAAGCGAAACGACGATTAAAACGCCCAGCGTATGCTCGACGATGTCCCAAAACGGGTAGGGCGACGAATTTTGCGTCAGCACGTCGTTTGCCGGCGGGGCCAGCATCCAAACGATGTTCGGAGCAAGCTGCAGCATATAAATTACCAGCCCTCTCCATGAAAACCCAAATCTGTATCGTTTACTTATCATAAACATAAATTAATTATTGCGATATTGTGCCCTTTTCGCGGTCAAGCTAAATTTCGCCTCTCTATAAATTGAAACAAGCTTGCCTTAAAATCGTCTTTATCCGTTTTGGCTTTGGCAAAGAAAACTTGTGTTCATGCAAAATTTCTTTTCAACCCGATTTTACCACACGGCGGCGCAAAACGCAATAAATTGTTGAAAGGTTAGCGCCCTATTACCACACCGATAAAATCCTCGTACTCAAAAACTCCGATGTCGGGGTTTCTGCTGTCGTTGCTGTCGTTGCGGTTGTCCCCCATCAAAAAATACCCGCCGCTTACAAGAAACGGCTCCTCCAAAATTCCCACCCGGTAAGAAAAAATCTCGGGCAGTTCCACGCCCTCGTAATTTTCGTAAAGCTTTTCGCCTTCCTTCGTTTGCACTACGACGACGTATCCCGTATCCTTCCATTCCAACGAAACGGTGTCGCCCTCGATTGCCACGACGCGCTTGACCAGGGCTTTGCCCGAAGACGGCTCGTACGCCACCACGATGTCGCCCCTTTTCGGCTCGGCGACTTTATTTACCCAAACCCAGTCGCCCTCCGAAAGC
>DAITPX010000160.1:0-3356 GCA_036833365.1 Clostridia bacterium
GTCGGGAACAAAAGCACGTCGCGGATGCTGTGGCTGTCGGTGAAAAGCATTACCATCCTGTCGATGCCTATCCCGAGCCCGCCCGTCGGCGGCATGCCGTACTGCAGCGCCGTGACGTAGTCGTCGTCGGCCATCTGAGCCTCGTCGTCGCCGCACTCCTTTTGCTTAGCCTGCTGCCTGAAGCGGTTTTCCTGGTCGACGGGGTCGTTAAGCTCGGAAAAAGCGTTGCCGCCTTCGCGCCCCAGAATGAAAAACTCGAACCGTTCCGTCAGCCTGTGGTCGGAGGGCTTTTTCTTTGCCAAAGGCGAAACGTCCACGGGGTAGTCGTAAACGAAGACCGGCTGAATCAAGTTTGCTTCCACCTTTTGGTCGAAAACCTCGTAGAGCGCGTAGCCCCACGTTTTTTTGTTGTCGGGCAGCTTCAGCCCCATTTTGTCCGCCTCAGCCACAGCCTGGGCGTCGGACAGAGGCATAAAATCGATTCCGCAGTATTTTTTAACCGCTTCCGCCATAGAAAGTTTTTCCCATTTGTCAAGATTTATTTCTATGCCCTCGCAATTAATTTTGCGGCTTCCCGTCACCGTGTCGGCGACATAGCGGTAAATATTTTCAACCACGTTCATCATTTCGTTGTAATCGACATAAGCCTGGTAAAGCTCCATCATGGTGAACTCGGGGTTGTGGCGGACGTCCATGCCCTCGTTGCGGAACTGCCTGCCTATTTCGTAAACCTTTTCGAACCCGCCCACGATAAGGCGCTTGAGATAAAGCTCGGGCGCGACGCGCAGGTACATATCGATGTCGAGCGTGTTGTGGTGGGTGACGAAAGGCCGCGCGTTCGCCCCGCCCGCAAGAGGGGACAATATCGGCGTTTCGACCTCCATAAAGCCCTGCCCGTCGAGGTAGTTGCGTATCGCCGTTATGATTTTTGAGCGCATGTAAAAGGTTTTTTTAACTTCGGGATTGGCAATAAGGTCCACATACCTTTGGCGGTACCTTAGTTCGGTGTCCTTGAGCCCGTGGAATTTTTCGGGCAGCGGCAGAAGCGACTTGGAAAGCAGCTCTATTTTGTGGACATGCACGGAGATTTCGCCCATTTTGGTTTTGAACACAATGCCCGTGGCGCCCACGATGTCGCCGATGTCCCAGCCTTTGAATTCCTGATAAGTTTCGCCGATGTCGTTTACCGAAACGTAGAGCTGTATGCTGCCTTGAGAGTCCAACACGTGGCAGAAGCTGGCTTTGCCCATAATGCGGCGGCTGACAATCCTGCCCGCCACCGAGACCGTTTGGTTTTCAAGGCTCTCGAAATTGTCGGTTATTTCCTGCGAATAATGCGTTTTGGCGAACTTTACTTTTTCGAAAGGGTTTTTGCCGCTCTCGATAAGAGCGGCGAGTTTCTGCCTTCTGACAAGCAAAATTTCGTTTAAGTCCCGCTCCTCCGCCGGAGTGTCGTTTTTTATTTGGTCGTTCATGGATTATCCTTTTTTGATGCTTATTATTTTTAACGTAATCGACTTTTTTTGAGGCAAATCAACCTTAACCGTAACGCCCGTTTTTTTGCCCAAAAGCGCTTTGCCTATAGGCGACTCGTTGCTGATGCGCCCCTGGAAAGGGTCGGTTTCCGTCGTGCCCACTATGGTGTAAACTCTTTTCTCTTTTGCGGAGGTCTCCACCGTTACCTTGCTGCCGATAGTCACCGCCTTTGTGTCCGTCACGTCGATGATTACGGCGTTGGCGATTTTTGTTTCTATCTCCAAAATCTCGCCTTCGACAAACGCCTGTTCGTCCTTTGCCGCGTCGTACTCGGCGTTTTCGGAAATGTCTCCCAATTCCCTTGCTTCGCTGATTTTTTGGCTTACCTCGGCGCGCCTGACAGATTTGAGATAGGCTAGCTTTTCTTCAAGTTCGCGGTAACCGTCCTGAGTCAAAAAAAATTCCGCCATATAGTTCCTCCTAATATGGGCATTCTATTTATCAAACAAAACACCATGCATATATATGCCGGTGTTTTGCGCTTATATATGTTACTACAATCGGGTAATACTGTCAAGCGAATAGGTTTTATGAGTTTATTTGTTTTTGGTTTTTGTGTGCCCCTTGGATAACAGCCGCGCCACCCTGTAGACGAAAGGTTTTTTGAGCTTTATCGCGTCGTAGGGGCAAAGCTCCTGGCAGCAGTAGCAGCGTATGCACTTGGACTGGTCCACCGTCGCTTTGTCGGATTTCATCGTTATCGCCTTGGCGGGGCAATGGTTGTAGCACTTTTGACAGCCCTTGCAGGCGCGCCTGACGGGGTGCACCTTGGGCGACATAGAGGTTTTGATTATGCGCTCGAGCCATCTGGGCAGTTTTTTGAAGCTTACCGAAAAAACCTTTACCCTGTCGAAATCGTCTATGTATTCGTTCCTTAGCTTTTTTAAATCGAAGTCGCTCTCGGAAAAATCCTCGCTTATTACGCCGCGCTTAACCGCCTTTTTGATAAGCGGCATAGCCTTCGGGTCGTCGAATAGCGTTACGCCCGCGGCGTCGACCAAATACGGGTTGGGCCCCGCGATTAGCTTGCCGATAAATTTGGGCTTGCCGTTGGTGGGCCCCGCGCCCTCCATGCCGATAACGGCGTCTAAAACACTCAAAACTATTTTTTCCTTGGCGAATTGCTCGATGTCGATTAGTACGTCGGTAAAGCGGTCGAGGTCGGGGTAAGCCGAATGAACCTCGACTTTGATAAGCCCCGGCACCAAACCGTAAAGGTTTTTCACGCAGCCCGTAAAGCCCGTAAAACTGTGCGTTTTCAGCTTTCCGATATTGATTACTACGTCGGCGTTTAAAAAAGAATTTGTTACGTCTAACCTTTTGAGCATAACGCCGTTGGGTATCTCGACATTTGTATACAAAAAATCCTCGTTAAGCTTCGCGCCGGCTTCTTTGCACGCAAAATCCATTTTTGTGGCGCGGTAGACGGTTTGCATGGCGGTTTTTGTGTACAGCCCGCCAGAGCTGTCGCCGACGGTGACATCGGCATTACACTCCTCGATAAGCCTTTTTGCCACCGCGATAATAACTTCGGGGTGCGTCGTGCCGCATCTTTCGGGCGCCATATCCCTGACAAGGTTTGCCTTGATAAAAACTTTTTTGTTTTTCGGTACGTATTTTTCAATTCCGCCAAGCCCGGCGAACATTTGGTCGACCGCCCGGTCTATTTCCTGCCTGTCGTAGCTTTTTACGCTTACCACGCTTAAATTCATTAGTTCTCCTCGAAGAGTTTATAAAATTAGGTATACGTATATTTAATTTATAATAACAAATAAATATTTAAAGCGCAAGTTTTTTGGCGCAGGGAGTTGCAAAACATT
>DAITPX010000161.1:0-3353 GCA_036833365.1 Clostridia bacterium
CGGGCGGATTCCGTGGCGGTCGCGCACGGCGATAATTTTGTTGTGCGACATTATGACCAGCGAGTAAGCGCCGACAAATTTTGACATCGCCTTTGCCACCGCTTCTTCCAAATTGCTTGTCAAAAGCCTTTCCCTGATGATGGAATAAGCCATAATTTCCGTGTCGCTGGTGGTGTGGAAAATCATTCCGTTCATCTCCAGCTCTTCACGGAGCCGCGCGGAATTGGTAATATTTCCGTTAAAGGCTATGGCCATTCTGCCCTTGACGTGATTGACCACTATGGGCTGCGCGTCCAGCCTGCTGTTGTCGCCGGTGCCGTAGCGCACGTGCCCCAAAGCCATGTTCCCGTCGCCGAGGTATTCTATGTCGGCATTGTCGAAGACATCGTCGACAATCCCCACGTCCTTGAAGGAGCGGAATCCGTTTGCCTCGTTGTCGTTGACGACAATGCCCGCGCTTTCCTGCCCGCGGTGCTGCAGGGCGAAAAGCCCGTAATATGTAATTGCCGCGGCGTTAATCCGCTTGCTTCCCGTTATAGCGAACAACCCGCACTCGTCGTTTATTTTTCTCATATGTTCGGTTTAGGCGAAAAAGATTTTCGACAAATCCATCGGCTGGATATATTTTCCGTCTTTGTAAACCCTCATATTTCCCGACGCGATTTCGTCAATCAAAATAACCTTGCCGTTGCTGAACCCGAATTCGAACTTGATGTCGTAAAGCTCCATGCCCTTTTCGAGCATGGTGTCGGCGACCACCTTGGTTATTTTCCGCGTCATTTCGGCGGTTTCGTCGTACTGTTTTTCCGTCATTACTCCCAAAACGGCAAGTCCCTCTTTTGTCACCAGCGGGTCGCCCTTGGCGTCGTTTTTGAAGGTCATTTCGACGTAATAAGGCAGTTCTGTGCCTTCCGTTATGTAGTCGGAATACCTTTTAAAAAAGCTTCCTACCGCGCGCCTGCGGCAGATAACCTCCAGTCCTTTGCCGAACGGCTTTGCGGGCACGACTTCCATTGTGTTGTCGGCAACGTTTGCCGAAATGTAATGTGTGCCGATGCCCAATTCGGCGAGTTTTTCAAAAAAGAAAACCGACATTTTGAGGTTGACTTTTCCAACGCCCTCGATGCTTAGCCCGACGGTGTTCGAGCCCGGGTCGAAAACCCCGTTTTCGCCCGTGACCTGGTCTTTGAATTTCAGCAGATAGTTCCCGTTAGGAAGGGCGAAAACGTCTTTGGTTTTGCCCCGGTAGATAAGTTTGTCCATACTTTCTCCTTTATGAAATTATTTTTCTTTCAAATTGAGCCGCCCGTCCTTTTCCAAAACCGCCTGCGCCGCCCTTTCTCTGTCGGCTCCGAGCTTTTCTGCAAGCGCGGGCTCGGTCACCGCCAAAATCTGAACGGCCAAAAGCGCGGCGTTTTTCGCCCCGTCTATAGCGACGGTGGCTACCGGAATGCCGCCCGGCATTTGGACTGTTGACAAAAGCGCGTCCATCCCGTCCAGCGCGGGCGAGCTGACCGGCACCCCGATTACGGGCAGAGTGGTGTTGGCGGCCAGGGCGCCCGCAAGGTGCGCCGCTTTGCCGGCCCCCGCGATGATAGCGCCGAACCCGTTTGCCCTGGCGTTTTTTGCAAAGTCGCGCGCGGCTTCGGGCGTGCGGTGCGCCGAATATATGTGCGTTTCGTAAGGTACTGAAAATTCTTTCAATGTTTCCGCAGCCTTTTCCATGACCTTAAGGTCACTGTCGCTGCCCATGATTACCGCTACTTTTTTCATAAATCTCTCCCGCCTTTATAGAAATTTGCGCCGATATTTTTAAAGAAAATATAGGTACCTATACCGCAAGCAGTTTGCGCCCGCGCTTAAAAACGCGTTCCGCGGCAAGCCCGCTTGGTATATATACCTATCATCGGCACCGCAAAAACCTTTGCGAAGCCAAACATTTTGTTTCTGAAAATAAAAAAAGGCTTGCCCAACGATTAAATTTTGGTACGCCCGTGAATTCAATTAATTTCGCCGATTGCGGAACTTGAACCCGCAAAGCGAAAATCCTGACCCATTATATTTTATATTGTAATAGCTTTGCTTTTTCTTGTCAACCGATAGAAAAGGGTGCACGAAATTTTTTTGTTTTTCTTTTAAGTTTATACTTAAACTAGCCGCCATAACGGCTCAAGGACGGCAAATTTTGGCCGCCGCCCTGACTTTATTTAGAATTTAACAAGTGCAAGGCAGGCATGCCAGCCAAAATATATCTAAACTTTAACTTTTTTTAAATTTCCCTGTAAACTCGTTATCGTGCATAATTTCACTAATCCGGCTTTTTCATAGTAAATATAAAAAAATTAAAAACAAAAAAACCGCCCTGTGCGACGGTTTTTGTCATATTATGTTTATTAAGGATATTGGAAACCTCAGTCCAAAATTTTTGTCCCGCTTTGCCCTTTAACGGCTTGTTCGGCCTTGTCCAGATTGGCTATTATTGCCTGCCGGCCTTTGCCGCTTTTGACAAAGCTCAAAGCCGCCTGCACTTTCGGCAGCATGCTGCCCTTGCCGAACTGCTCCTCGTTTATCAGCCGCTCCGCCTCCGCCGCCGTCAAAACGTCTATGTTCCTCTGCGTGGGCTTGCCGAAATCGGCCGCGACCTTGTCCACCGCGGTAAGTATCACCAAGGTATCCGCATTGATAAGCTGCGCCACCAAAGCGCTGGCAAAGTCCTTGTCGATAACCGCCGCGACGCCCTCTGTTGCATTGCCTTCTTTCACGACGGGTATTCCCCCGCCGCCCACGGTAATTACCACGCAGCCGTTATCCAAAAGCGTTTTGACCGCACCCTTTTCCACAATGTCCAAGGGCTTGGGGCTGGCGACGACCCTGCGAAAGCCCTGCGCGCCGAAATCCTTCATTACATAGCCGTTTTTCTCCAAAAGCGCGGCCTTTTCCCTGTCGCAAAATGTTCCTATCGGTTTTGTGGGGTGCAGAAAGCCCGGGTCGGTTTTGTCCACCACTACCTGCGTGACGACCGAAACGACCGGCTTGGATATGCCCCTCCGCGTCAATTCGGTTTGTATAGCGTTTTGCAGATGAAAGCCGATATATCCCTGGCTCATCGCTCCGCATTCGGGAAAGGGCATAAGCGGCGTTTTTTCCGCCGATTTACTCGCAATTTCAAAAGCCGTGTTAATCATCCCAACCTGCGGTCCGTTGCCGTGCGTGACCACGAGGGAGTGCCCCTGCTCGATAAGGTCTGCCAGCGCTTTCGCCGTCGACTTCACAAGGCTTTTTTGCTCGTCGGGAGTATTGCCCAAAGCGTTGCCGCCCAAAGCTACTACAAGTCTCATGTAAAAAAATTTCCT
>DAITPX010000162.1:0-3338 GCA_036833365.1 Clostridia bacterium
TGAAGAACATGTCGTTAAGCATTCGATAGCGGTTAAAAATTTGGCACGCTTTGCCAGTCCGGCCTCGGGGACGTGGTAAAATTGGGGTGAAAGAAAAAATTTTTAAGGAGTTTTTTATGCCGATAAATACCGTTTATTGCGTTTTGTCAGAGGACAAAACGCTTTTCGTTGAAAAGGGGGCGGCGGTCTGCCAGGGGGAAAACCTTGCCACCGCCATAAAAATTTCCGTCCCGGCGGAGCTGAACGATTACCTATACGCTTTGGAATTCGACTGCCCCAAGGGTAAAAAGTACATAAGCGGGGCGCTGGAGTTTGTCGATGACGAAGCCCTCGGCAGGGTTTTGGAGTACCTTATACCCAGCTCGCTGACCTACGAGGCGGGGGACGTGAGGTTTCAAGTCACTGCGCGGGACAAGGGAAACTTCGCCGTCGTTTTTAAGTCGGAAAAAAGCGGCGCGGCGTCGTTTTTTGTGACCGAATCGGTGGGGTATGCGCCCACGGCTTACCAAAAGGAGGATTTCTTCGCCAAGGCGGCGGAGACCTTCGAGCTTATACGGGAATATACAGACATTTTGGAAAGGGTGAAAGGCGAGGCGGAGAGGGCGGCGTCGGAAGCGGCGGCGGTTAAAAGCCAACTGCTTGCGGACAGGCAAAACGGCGTTTTCGACGGGCCGCCGAACGTTTTGAGCATAGGGACGGTGGCAAAGGGCGCGGAAGCGGCCGCGGACATCGGCGGGGAATGCCCAAAGGCGACAAGGGCGACGGCGCAGCGTGGATAACGGGGGAGCTTTTGAGCCGCGAGGGCGACGAGGCTTGTGACGGCGAGGTTTCCGCCGCAGCAGGGGATTTTTATCTCAATACGCTTAAGGGAAACCTGTACCGCTGTAAAGCCGCGGGGGAAACGGGCTCGGAGTGGGAGTACCTCGGCTGCATCAAGGGGCCGCCGGGAGTGACGGCTTTGGACGGCGGCACACCCACGAGCTTTGACGAGGGAGACGTTTTGGCGTCGGGCGAGGGGACGCTTACGGCGAAAAAAATCGACGCGCAGGCGGCCGAGGGCAGCGCTAACCTGATTTCGAGCGGGGCGGTTAAAAACGAGCTTGACAAAAAAAGCGACAAGCCGCTTGTTTTCCGCGACGTATCGATTCCCGCGCACAACGGGGCGGTCGGGTTTGTGCAGCAAAGCCCGCCGGCTTACGCTAAGTTTCCTTTCCGAGCGACGGTAACCTTGGAGGGAGTAACTGCCGATATGATACCCGAGGTGGTTTTCGGCGCGGACGAGGGCTCGTCGGGCGAATACGCTCCGGTGGCGGAGACCTTCGACGGGGGAGTCTACCTTTACGCTACGGTATTTAACGCGGGCGCTTTCGTGGTGCCGCTAATTGTGATTCATAGGGGGCTGTAAAATGGCGATAGGAAAAACCAACTGCGGCGGGGGGCTTGCCGCGAAGGGGACGATTTACGCGGCGGGGCTAAGTAACCCCATAGCCTTGCAGTCGCTGAAGTTCAGGCCTAAAAGAGTGATGTTTTATCACTGCTACGACATAGAGCTGCCCTTGACGCCAAACACGATAGTATGGGTTTACGCCGACGCCGAAACCCGAAAGTGCGACTGTATGTACCTTGACGGCGCCGGCGAAAATTTCGTCGTGGAACAGGGCGACGACTGGGGGCACTGCACGGTGTGCGAAATCGGCTTTAACGCCGCGGGAAAACTGGCTTTCTCGCCCATAGACGGCTATACGTGGATTGGCGAAGAGGAAAGCACTTACGCGGGGTATTCGTATCTGGCGTGGGGTTAAGATTTAAAAATTGCCAGAGCACAAAATAAGGCGAATTTAAATTTATATTAAATTAATCCATGGGAGGATTAAAAAGGCGTGCTTGAATAACGGGAACTTTTGAATAACCGCATTAAGGTATGCGGCTCGAAAAATTGAAATACGATTCAATCGCGAATTTTTTTGAAACAACCGGCGGGCTGCGCGGCGGCTTCAAAAAAATGAACGGCGGCTTTAACCGGCGCGGATTTTTTTAGAAATAACCGAAAGCTGTCGAGGCTTCTAAAAAATTCAAAACGGATTAGTTTGAAACCGTTTATACGGCGGGTTTGTTGCGGATATTTAATCGACACGGCAAGCTTTAGGAAAATTATAAGTCCGATTATTTAAAATTAGGGTTTGCCAAATTTTGCGAACAGAAGGCCGGCGGCGGTTTGCGGAGCGCGTAATTTTAAGATTCAGATATACCGTACTTGGCACGGCGGCGCGGAAATTTTGAGAAAGATTTTTAAGAATAGCCTTTTGTAAGCAATATTGCAAAGGAAAAGAGGATAGGGACGGAAGCATGGACAAGTTTATGACCATATTTCAGACCGATGCGGCGCGGATTAAAATCAAAGGATAATAAGGCTTATTAAAAGAGGAATTGTCAAATAAAAAGCGAAGCCTATAAAGTTGGCTTTTTTGAGTGTTTTTTGCACAAGCTTGATTGCGACAATGCCGGTCAGCCCCGCTACCAAAACGCCTGCCGCTATGTTGAGCCAAGAGGTGGAAAGGGGGCTGCTTAGGGCATGATAGCCCTCAACTGCCGCGCTCGCCAATATGACGGGAATGGACAAAAGAAAGGAAAATTCGGCGCATTGCTCCTTTCGGACGCCGAAAAACGACATAGTCGAAATCGTCGAGCCGCTGCGGCTTAGGCCCGGCAACACTGCGATGCCCTGAACTATTCCTGTGACGACTGAGGAAACAAGGGTGGGCTTGGGTTTGGTTTGTTTTGAAAAATGCGAGAAAACCAGCAGTATTATCGTCAGAGCGAAGCCGAGCGGCAAAAGCTTTTCGAGCAACTCGAAAGGCACGAACAGCTTGACTGCCAAGGCGATAACAAACGTAGGTATGCTCGCCAGAAAAAGGTGGAGCAAAAGCCGTGAGTTTTGCCTGGTGAAAAGAGAGCGGATGCTTTGGCGGTAGACGATGATTACGGCCGCCAAGGTGCCCACATGGAGCAGGACGTCGTAGGTCAAATCGCTTTGGATGTTGAAAAGCTTGGACACCAAAATAAGGTGCCCGCTGCTGGACACCGGAAGAAATTCGGTAAGGCCCTGTACCAAACCTAAAAATACGCTTTGCCAAAAATTCATAACCCTTAACCTTGTTTACAAATGGCGGCGCTTGCCGTATAATTAGTTTATACATAGTAAGCTAAAAAAAGACATATCGGCGGGAAGTATTTATGAAACTTGGAGTTGTGGGATTGCCGAACGTGGGCAAAAGCACGTTGTTCAACGCTATTACCAAAGCCGGCGCGGAATGCGCCAATTACCCTTTTTGCACTAT
>DAITPX010000163.1:0-2987 GCA_036833365.1 Clostridia bacterium
CCCCGCCGCTCATAAAAAGCCTCGCGGGTTTTTGGTTCGGGTTGCAGCCGTATTTCAATTCGTATTCTTTCATAGCTTGTTTTTGTTTATTATCCTCGTTTGAGATTTTTTAGTTTTAAGGTCGAAAAATTTGACGGCGAGCGAAACCTTATTTTCGCCGTCCAAATTTTGCCAAACAGTTTCGGCGAATCCGTCTATATCGCCCGCCCACTCCGTTTCGAAGGGCTCCCCAAAAAAACTCTTTTGCGGGTTTCCGTCCGCGTAGGTGTGAATAAAATGTATTTTGCCTTCCTCAGGCTCGTAAGAATATGTAAACCGACGGCACTTTCCGCCTTTTCCGTCGCTTTTGATTATCGACATTTTGTAAGAAAAATCTTTTTCAAAATCCAACAGCGCGCTTATGCGAGGCGTAAAATTGGGCGCGTCGGGTTCGAACGTGCGCGTCTCGAGCGCTCTTTCGAAAGCGAAATCGCCGCTCCGCCGAATAAACCCGCAAACCGTGTCGGTCTGGTCGCCGTTGGTAACGACAACCTTATTGCCCAACTTTTTTATCGGCGAATAAATAATCAGCGACGGGTCGGAAACTAAGGTTTCGTCGAAAGGATAAATAACGACGTCTTCGCTCTCGGCTTTAAAAACGCGGTTGCGGCTGTTCTGGCTGCGCCCCATTATAAAATAAGCTGCGGCGGCGCACCCGCCGATTTGTCCCGCTATTATCCCCCTGCCGTGGTAGGGGCTGGAAAGAAGGTAATCCCTTAAATTTTTCATTTGTCCTTTTCTTGTTTTTCACAATATTTTGTGTTTATTATTATCTTTTTTGTCCTTGCTTTTGGCAATGGTTTTTGAGACGTTTTCAACCGCCCGCGGCAAAATCACCCATTCGGCTTGCCGCATAACCCTTTGCTGCAAAGTTTCGGGCGTGTCGCCTTTTTTGACCATGACGGCCTTTTGGCAGATTATTTCCCCGCCGTCGGCGATTTCGTTGACGAAATGCACGGTGGCGCCCGTTACTTTGACCCCGCGCGCAAGCGCTTCCTCGTGAACCTTAAGCCCGTAAAAACCCTTGCCGCAAAAAGACGGTATCAGCGACGGATGGACGTTGATTATCCGCCGCGGAAACTGCCTTACGAAATTTTCGCTCAAAACGCACAAAAAACCCGCCAGAACAACCAAGTCGGTTTCATAGCGAGTTAATATTGCCAAAATTTCATTTTCGAATTCCGCCTGCGCGCGCCCATACCTCGGCACCGCGTAAGCGGGAACGGAAAAATCTTCCGCGCGCCTCAAGCCATAAGCGTCGGACTTATTCGAAATCACGACCGCGATTTCGCCGCTTTTGATTTTTCCGTTTCGTTGGCCGTCCAGCAATGCCTGCAGGTTGGTTCCCCCGCCCGACACCAAAACGGCTATTTTCGCTTTCATTTTTTCCCCTAACAAATAATAATGCTTTCGTCGGAATTTATTATTTCGCCGACGATATAGGGCTTTTCTCCTTGCTCTTTCAAAACCCCGAGCGCTTTGTCCGCCTCGGTTTTGCTTACGACAAGGCTCATACCCACCCCCATATTAAAGGTGTTGAACATATCGCGCTCGTCAATGCCGCCTACTTCTTGTATAAGATTGAAAATAGGCAAGACCCTGACGGCTTTTTTTTCAACCTTTGCGCATAGCCCGTCGGGCAGTCTGCGCGGTATGTTTTCATAAAAACCGCCGCCCGTTATGTGCGAAATCCCCTTGACGGTCACTTCCTCAAAAAGCCTCAACATAGGTTTAACATAAATATCGGTCGGCGTCAACAGCGTTTCGCCAAGCGTACAACCGAGCTCGTCGTATTTTTTCCAAACGGATTTTTCGTCAAGCGCGAAAACCTTGCGCACCAGCGAAAAGCCGTTGCTGTGCACGCCGCTCGAGGGCAGCGCAATGATTACGTCCCCCGCCGCCATCTTTGTTTTGTCGAGTATTTTGTCCCTGTCCACAACCCCCACGGCAAAGCCTGCGAGGCCGTATTCGTCCTCGGGGTAAAACCCAGGCATTTCCGCCGTTTCGCCGCCGACTAGGGCGCAGCCGGACTGTACGCACCCTTCGGCTATGCCCGCCACTATGTCTGCCATTTTTTCCGGCACGTTTTTGCCCGTCGCGATATAATCCAAAAAAATCAGCGGCTTCGCGCCCGCGCAGATAATATCGTTGACCGACATAGCCACGCAGTCGACGCCCACCGTGTCGTGCTTGCCCATCAAAAAAGCCAGCTTGAGTTTTGTCCCCACGCCGTCGGTTCCGCTCACGAGCACGGGATTTTTAATTCCGCCGAGGTCGAGCGCAAACAGCCCGCCGAAGCCTCCCACGCCGCCGATAACCCCGTCCGTCACGGTTCGCGCGATGTGTTTTTTCATCAGCTCCACCGCTTTATATCCCGCGGTTATGTCGACGCCCGCTTTTTTGTAGCTTTCGCTGAAAGATTTCATTTTTTCTCCTCACTCGGTTTCCGTGGGATAGTTCCCGTCGAAGCACGCCGTGCAATAGCCCAAATCGCTGTCGCAGGGCATTTGTTTGCAGTTTTCAAGGCTGAGATACCCCAGGCTGTCGACGTTAACAATTTTTTTAATCTCTTCCAACGAGTAATGGCATGCGATAAGCGCGTCCTTTGACTTAACGTCCGTGCCGTAGAAGCACGGGTAAACGAAAGGCGGCGATGAAATCCTCATGTGCACTTCTTTGGCCCCCGCCTCGCGCAAAAGCCTGACAAGCCGCGCGCTCGTTGTGCCGCGCACTATGCTGTCGTCCACCAAAACTACGCGCTTGCCCTTGATTACGCTGGAAACGGGGTTGAGCTTTATGCGCACCCTTTTTTCGCGGAACTTCTGCCCCGCGTCGATAAAAGTGCGGCCGATATATTTATTTTTGATTAGCCCTATGTCGTAGGGTATGCCGCTTTCGCGCGCATAGCCTATCGCCGCGTCGATGCCCGAGTCGGGCACGCCGATTAC
>DAITPX010000163.1:3012-3333 GCA_036833365.1 Clostridia bacterium
AAAACCGCGCCCGCCCTGAGCCTTGCGTTATGCACCGAGCAGCCGTCCACCGCCGAGTCGGGCCGCGCGAAATAAACGTATTCGAACACGCACAAAGCTCTGGGCGCCTTCCCGCAGTTGTCGGTAAGGTTCCGCATGCCCTCCTGGTCGAAAACCACTATTTCGCCGGGCTTGACGTCAGCCATAAATTTCGCGCCCACCGCGTCCAAAGCGCAGCTTTCGCTGGCGACGACGTAGCTGCCGTCGGCGGTTTTTCCGTAGCACAACGGGCGGATTCCGTGGCGGTCGCGCACGGCGATAATTTTGTTGTGCGACATTATG
>DAITPX010000164.1:0-3287 GCA_036833365.1 Clostridia bacterium
CCACTAGCAGTCCACACTTTGCAGGTCTGTCACAATCGGTTCGATGAAACCGTCGTCAACCCGAATACAGTTATATTTCTGCGGCTCATACGAATCGAACCGCTCTTTTTCCGAGGGGTCTCTTTGCATAATACCAAACTCATGTTTAGGCACCGTTTTCACCTCCAAATTCTTGTTTGCCGAATTTTACCTTTAAATTTTCTTCTCTTGATTTAGCCTATGCCCGAAAAAGGCAGCCTGCGCGACTTAATATTTCCCTATCTTTCGATACCTCATTACAAAAACATCAAAACCACTTGCAGGGTATACTTAAAAAGTCATTCTTATTTGGCTTAAATCCTATCTTTTTGTAAAATCCGGCCGCATTTTCCGTCTCAACCAACCACTCTGAACCGGGGAAATATTCCCTGCATCTTCTTACCAATTCTTTTCCAATCCCTTGATTTTGAAACTCCGGCATAACGGCCAAATCATATATAACAGACCTGAACATTCTGTCGCTCAAAACCCTGACACACCCGACTAAGTTATCCTCCGCCCATGCCGAAATGACGATTGTGGAATTTATAAAAGACACATTAAAATTTTCCGGCATAGACGGGGTTATTGTTCCGTCAGACCACCCTACGGCTGTAAATAAGTCGTGTAACCCCTCACACGGTAAGTCTTTTCTTGTACCGTATACTATTTGCATAAGTAAGACCTCACAAGTTTTTGTTCGCTTATGTCCTTAACTTCTTCCCTTGAGCCGTTATGCCCATAAAATGGGCAAGCGGCACAACTTATATTTGCCCTATCTTTCGGCTACCAAATTTAGGTTAACCTGAAAATTCAGCGCGTGATATTCGGATTTGTTTTTATTCTCTTGCTCCCGCTCAATTTTAAGCATATTTAGCCCGCATGCAAAAACCCAAAAAATAACCGCGCTCCGTCCAAAAACAAAGGACGAAAACACGGTAAAATGTTTACGCGGTACCACCTAATTTCAGGCAAAACGCCTGCGCTCAAAACGGAAAATAACGCTTTCCCCGCGCTTTGGTTACTTTGCCTTTTTCGCCAAAGAAGCCTCGCAAAACTACCTTCCCGCCTTTTACGCCGCGGCGCTTCCACCTTTTCGCCGCTCTCTGGGGGCGTTTGGCACAGGCGGTACTCCTTTTTGCTCAAACGCTTTATTTATGTGACATTCTATATCTCTTTCGCCGTTTTGTCAACAAAAAACGCGGCGGTTAACAATAACGCAAAACCGCGAATATTATATTAAAAAAACCGGCAAGGTTTTGCAAAATTTTATCGGAGGTCGATTTTAAGTGAAAAAACTGACATGTTGTCTGCTTGCCGCGGTTTTGGCTCTGTTCGCGTGCCTTGGTCTTGCCGCCTGCCGCCCCGAGGACGACGGCGTTATCCGCCTTAATGAGGTTACCCATTCGATTTTTTACACGCCGCAGTACCTCGCGATGGCTTTGGGGTACTTTGAGGAGGAAAACCTAACCATCGAGCTGACAAACGGCGGCGGCGCCGACAAAACGATGACCGCGCTCCTGACGGGCGAGGCCGACATAGGCCTTTGCGGCCCGGAACCGGGGATTTACGTTTACCTTGAAGGCCGCGAAAACTACGTCAAGGTCGTAGGCCAGCTGACAAAGCGCGACGGAAGCTTTTTGGTTTCGCGCACGTCCGAGCCCGGTTTCGACTGGTCGGGGCTTGAAGGCAAAGAAATCCTTATGGGGCGCCGCGGCGGAATGCCCGCGATGATTTTGCAGTACGTGCTCAACAATCACGGCTACGTCGACGGGCAAAATATCACCATGAACTACGAAATCCAGTTCAATATGCTTGCCCCTGCGTTCACGGGCGGCGCGGGCGACTACGTTCCCCTCTTCGAACCCACGGCCAGCCAGCTAGCCAAGGAGGGCAAGGGCTTTATCGTGGCGGGCATAGGCAGGGAAAGCGGCGAAATCCCCTACACCTGCTATCAGGCGACAAAAACCTACATCGCCGAAAACGGCGACAAAATCACCCGCTTTTTGCGCGCGGTCTACAAGGGCAAACAGTACCTTATGACCCACGACAACGAGCATATCGCCGAGCTTCTGATGCCTCACTTTCCCGGCACCGACAGAGCGATGATAGTGTCCGCGCTCGACAACTACAAGGCCTACGACACGTGGGCTGAAACCCCCGTCATGAAGGAAACCAGCTACACGCGGCTTCAGGACGTTTTGGAAAACGCTGGCGAGCTCTCCCGAAGGGTGGATTTTTTCGACCTTGTGGACAACACGATGGCGATAGACGCCGTGGGGGATTAAAAAAATTATATAAACCAAACAATCCCTCAAAAGCGCGGAAATTAAAATTCCGCGTTTTTTATTGCCCCAAAACAGATTTGGATTTCAATTTCTCATAGCCGGCTTTAACGGTAAAAATCGTCTTCGGGCTAAGGTTAAAAGCCCGAATTTCCGCAACTCAACGTCTCAAACAAATTCACAAAAACCGCCTTCTTTTCCTATAATAAATTATACGCTTACCTTACGGGCAAGGAGAACTAATGAGCATACTCAAACTTACCGGCGTCGAAAAAACCTTTTACACAAAAACCGACCGTACCCACACAATAACAAAGCTGTCGTTTGACGTAAACGAGGGCGAATTCGTCGCCTTGGTGGGGCCTTCGGGCTGCGGCAAAACGACTATACTCTCGCTCATAAGCGGCATAATCGCCCCCAGCGGCGGCTTAATCGAGGTGTACGGCAAAGCCCCGCCCTCTGAAAAGGTCGGCTATATGCTTCAGCAGGACCACCTGTTCGAGTGGCGCACAATTTACAAAAACGTAGTTTTAGGCTTGGAGATACAAAAAAGGCTCAACGCAAAAACCGAGGCCCACGCCAAAAACCTGCTTACAAAATACGGCCTAGGCGACTTTATAAACCACTATCCCTCACAGCTTTCGGGTGGCATGCGCCAAAGGGCGGCGCTCATCCGCACCCTCGCGTTGAGCCCCGAAATTTTGCTTTTGGACGAACCTTTTTCCTCGCTGGATTCGCAAACCCGCCTTGCCGTATGCGACGACGTCTACTCCATCATAAAAAGGGAGAGAAAAACCGTCGTTTTAGTCACGCACGACATTTCTGAGGCAATTTCGATGGCCGACAGGGTTTTGGTTTTGACCGCCCGCCCCGCGAGGGTCAAGAGCCGCCACACGCCCAACCTCGGGCATATCCCCGCCCCCTCCAAACGGCGCGAATCCCCCGATTTTCCAAACCAATTCAAACTGATACGGAAGGAACTCG
>DAITPX010000165.1:0-3274 GCA_036833365.1 Clostridia bacterium
TGTTTATTCTGCTTGCAATCGCGGGCAGCTGGGAAAACACCTTTTTTTGCGTCGTTATTCTGGCGAATACCTTGGTCGGAATCGTGCAGGAAATCCGCGCCAAAATCACCGTCCAAAAGCTGTCGATTTTGACCGCGCCTTCGTCTAAGGTAATCCGAGGCGGCGAGGAGAAATCGGTACCCATAGAACAGCTTGTGCTTGGCGACGTGATTTTACTGGAGGCGGGCAGGCAGATTCCCGCCGACAGCGTCCTTTTGGGCGGTTTTGTCGAAACGAACGAGGCGCTCCTGACGGGAGAAAGCCAGCCCGTGGAGAAAAACGAGGGCGACACGCTTTTGTCGGGCAGCTTTGTGGCTTCGGGTTCGGGAGCGGCGAAAATCGTGCACATCGGCGCCGAAAACTATGTCGAACAGCTTGCGTTAAAGGCTAAAAAATATAAAAAACCCAAGTCCGAGCTGATGCGCTCCATAAGCGGCATAATAAAGATTATCGCCACCGTGGTTTTTCCGCTCGGGCTGGCCTCATTTTTGACGGGGTATTTGGGCAAAGGCGCGCCGTGGCATGAGGCTTTGAAGCCCGCGTGCGGGGCTATGATAGGCATGATTCCGTCGGGTATGGTGCTTTTGACGTCCGTAACGCTGGCCGTTTCGGTGCTAAAGATGGTAAAGAAAAATACTTTGGTGCAAGACCTTTACTGCATTGAAATGCTCGCGCGCGTCAACGTGCTGTGCCTTGACAAAACCGGCACCATAACCGATGGCTCTATGACTGTGGAGGACGTCGTGGTTTTCGACGAAAGCGTTGATGTCGCCCGCGTGGTGGCAAGTTTGCTTCAGGCCACCAAAGACAAAAATGATACCGCGCAGGCGCTTAAAAAATACTTTGAGGACAAAAACGGCGGTGAAGTTTTTTCGGCAAAAGACGCGCTGGCGTTTTCTTCCGACAGAAAATATTCCGCCGCCCGGTTTGAGGAAGGCACGTTTTTTTTGGGGGCGAGCGAGTTTGTGCTCAAAGAGAAAAACGAAAATATTTCCAAGCTTTCGGGCGAATTTAACGCCAAGGGTATGCGGACATTGCTGCTCGCGCGAGCCGACGGCCCGGTAAAAAAACCCGAAAATATTATTCCCGTCGCGCTGATTGCCCTTGCCGACACTTTACGAAAAGACGCTAAGGAAATCGTTGGCTGGTTTAGGGAAAACGACGTGGCGCTCAAGGTTATTTCGGGCGACAACGCGCAGACTGTTTCGGTCATAGCTCAAAAAGCGGGAGTGCCCGACGCGGATAAATTCGTTTCGGCGGAGAATATGACCGACGCCGAGCTTGTGGAAGCGGCGCGGGACACGGCGGTGTTCGGCAGGGTTTCGCCCGAGCAAAAGGCCGTTTTGATTCGCGCCATTAAGCAACAAGGCAAAACGGTCGCTATGACGGGCGACGGCGTAAACGACATTCTGGCGATGAAGCAGGCCGACTGCGCGGTAGCCATGGCGTCGGGCAGCGAGGCGGCGAGGAGCGTCGCGCACCTGGTGCTTTTGGACAGTTGTTTTTCTTCAATGCCAAATGTCGTCAGAGAGGGGCGTCAAGTCGTCAACAATATTCAAAACTCTACCTCGCTTTTTTTGATGAAAACGATAATGACGATTTTTACTACGCTGTTAACGCTTGTTTTGGGCAGGGATTATCCGCTCGAGCCGCAGCACCTTTACGTAATGGAGTTTTTCGTCATAGGCATACCCGCGTTTTTCCTTGCGCTGAGAAAAAATAACCGTCTGATAAGCGGAAGCTTTTTGCGCAATACGCTGGCGTCTACGCTGCCAAAAGGGCTTGCTCTTGCGCTGGCATCCGCCTCGGTTTATATTTTTGCGCGGGTTTTGGGCGTTGAAAGCAACGGAGAGGCGATCACTTTGCTTGTAATGCTTTCGGTGACGTACGGCGGCATAGCGGGGCTGACGGCGCTTTGCCTGCCTTTTACCAGAATCAGTTTTTCCGTGGCGGCGGGCTCGCTTGCGCTTTCCACGCTCGCTTTTTGGCTGATTGACAAATTGGTTGTAAGTATCGATTACCACTTGGGTTTATTGGACGGCAAGCTGTTTTTGTTTTTGGCCGCGTCGGTGGTTTTTTCGGCGTTCGTGATAACAATCGGAAAAATAATCGAAATTAAAAAGAAAAAGGAGACATAGTAAAAAATGGAGAAATTTCTTGAAACTTACAACGCTGCAAACCGCAAGCTGGCGGCTTTAGGGTACGCGATGGCGGCGATAAGCTGGGATTCCTACACAGAAGCGCCCAAAGGCTGCTTTGACTACCGCAGCAAGCAACTGAGCGTGCTTTCCGAGCTGGCTTATAAAATTCGTACCGGCAAGGAGTATACCGAGGCGGTAAACGGCTTGTTCGGGAAAAAAGACTCGCTCGAGCCCGTTTTGAGGCACGAGATAATAAAAATGAAAAAGGAAGTCGACAAGCTGAGCAAGGTGCCTATGGACGAATTTGTCAAGTACACCGAGCTTTTGGGCAAAAGCGAACAAATTTATTTCGACGCCAAAGCCAAGAGCGATTACAAAATTTTTAAGCCTTATTTGGAGCAGATCTTGGCTTTTCAAAGGAAATACGTCAAATGGCTCGAAACGCCGGAAAGAAAAGGCTATGACGTGCTTTTGGACGAATACGAAACCGGCTTTACCCAAGCGGATTACGACGAATTTTTCGGCGCGCTCAAGGAAAAGCTTGTGCCGTTTGTCAAAAAAATCGTATCGTCAAAGCCCGATTTCGACACTTCGTGGCTTTCGGCGGATTATCCCGTCGACAAGCAAAGAGAATTTGCGAAATACCTCGAAAAAGTTATGTGTTACGACCTCGACAGAGGCCTTATGAAAGAAAGCGAGCATCCTTTCACTTTGGGAACCGACACGTCAAACGTGAGGGTTACCACGCATTATCACGAAAACATGTTTTTGTCCGCAATTTTTTCGGCTATTCACGAGATGGGCCACGCTACATACGAACAGCAGTGCGACCCCGCGCTTGACCAAACGATGTCGGGCGGCGGCGCGTCGATGGGAATGCACGAGTCACAGTCGAGGTTTTACGAAAATATTGTGGGGCGCAGTTACGAATTTTGGCAAAGGCATTACCCGAAACTGGTCGAACTGTTCCCCGAACAACTCGGCAAAGTTGGTTTGGAAGAGTTTTATAAAGGCGTAAATGTCGCCGAATGCTCGCTGATTCGCACCGAGGCGGACGAACTCACCTATTCGCTGCATATTATGGTGCGCTACGA